>NZ_JBIRUY010000010.1:181240-208148 GCF_044335305.1 Streptomyces sp. NPDC020490
CCGCCGGGGGGGGCGCGGGGCCCCGCGGGCGCGGGGGGGGGGCGCCCCCCGGGGCCCCCGCCCCCCGCCGGGCCCGGGCGCCCCCCCCCCCCGCCCCCCCCCCCCCCCCACAACTGTCTCGCCAGGCCCTCCGTGGTCCGCCCAGGACCCTCCCGAGCCCAAAATCTACCTTTGTCAGAGTAGACATTCGTTTCCCGCAGGCCTACGCTTTTTCTTGCAGACAGTAAGAGACGCGACAGGAACGGAGGAGCAGACGCCATCAGGATCGCCCGGCCCGAACGCCCTCGGACCGGGTACCGCGAGGACCCGGATGGGATGGTGGTCCACCGTCACGGAGCTGCGATCCCCGCACCCGGACCGTAACGAGCCGGACAGCGGAAAGACGAGGTCGGCGCAGCGATAGCGCCGACAGATGGTGTTCAATTTCCTCGGGGCCCCGGTGCCGCACGGCACCAGGGGCCCCTCGACGCGTGCGCAACGAGGTGAAATGACAGCAGACAGCCCCCTCAACGACCGTCTGGATGACGACGATTACCCCGCATACACGATGGGCCGGGCCGCCGAGATGCTCGGCACGACCCCGGGCTTCCTCCGAGCCATCGGCGAAGCCCGCCTGATCACGCCGCTCCGCTCCGAGGGCGGGCACCGCCGGTACTCCCGCTACCAGCTGCGGATCGCAGCGCGCGCCCGCGAACTCGTCGACCGGGGGACGCCGATCGAGGCTGCCTGCCGCATCGTCATCCTCGAGGACCAGCTCGAAGAGGCTCAGCGCATCAACGCCGAGTACCGCCGCGCCGCGCAGGAGGCGTCCAGCGGTTCCGCGTCCGAATCCGCCTGACCGCGCGGGACCGCGCTCGGCCGTCAGACCGCGCTCGGCCGTCAGACCGCCTCCCGGCCGTCAGACCGTGGAGCGGGCTCCGGGGAGGGCCTCGCCGAACTCGATCTCCGAGTACCGGCGCCCGAGTCCGACCCCGGTTCCGCTGATCGTCGTAGACCCGCTGGTCGTGGGGCCGGCCGTGGATCCCCGGGCCGTCCACAGCAGGCCGTCGAGGTTCTCGCCGGGGACGCCGACCGCCACCTCCGCCCGGCCGTCCTTGGTGACGTCGACGAGATGCGTCGCCGCTCCGAACAGGTCCCCGGTCTCCGCGGTTCCGGGCACGCCGGCCGTGTTCTGGGTGTAGGCGCGGGAGCCGGTCGCGGTGAGGCCGGCGGCCGATCCGCGCAGCAGCGTCGCCTGTCCCGCGGCCTTGGCGGATCCCAGCGCCTCGCCCGGAGCGCCGACGACGACGTCGGCGTACTTGTCGCCGTTGGTGTCGCCGACGCTGAGCGACGCCCCGAACTGGTCGCCGTCCTCGCCCGCGCCGGGCACCCCGGCGGTGTCCTGGTGGATGACCTGCGGTTTCTGGTCCGGCGTGATGCCCTGGGGGCCGCCGTAGAGGACCTGGATCTCGCCGCCGCGGTGGGCCGGGGTGGCACCGGACGTCAGGGACGCGTCGTAGGGCACCCCGGTGACCAGGTCGCCGTAGCCGTCGCCGTCGATGTCGCCGATCTGGCCGGACAGGCCGTCGGCGAGCGGCAGTTCGGTGTACCGGCCGTCGTGCCCCTCGGCGAAGACGGGCCCGCTGACGTCTCCGTCGGTGGGACCGGGCAGCCAGAAGCGTTCGGCCCTTCCGTCGCCGTCGACGTCTCCCATGACGACACCGCGGTTGGTGCCGAGGTCGTTCACGAAGGCCCGCCGGGCCGGCGCACCGGTGCGGGTGAACGGCCCGTTGTACGTGGTGGCGCCGCAGTCGCCGGTGACCGCGACATCGGGGGCTCCGTCGCCCGTGACGTCACCCACCGCGATGCCGGCGGCGAAGCCGCAGCCCTCGTCCAGGCCGGTCGGCGGCGGGACGGCCGCTCCGCCCTTGAGGCCGCCGGCGCCTCCCCAGACCACGGTGAGCGAGCCGATGCCCCACATGGTGCCCGCGGACTCGTCCGGGGTGCCGATCAGCAGGTCGGCGTAGCCGTCACGGTCCAGGTCCGCGGAGGCGACCGCGCTGCCGAACTCGTCCCATTCCTCCGGCGCGCCGGGGATACCGGCGGTGGCCTGCGTGATGACCGTGCGCCGTGAGGCCGAGACCCCGCCGGCCGAGCCGTACAGCACGACGACCGCGCCCGCGGCGTCGACCGTGCCGTTGGCGGCGCCGGGCGCGCCGACGGCCAGGTCGCGGTAGCCGTCGCCGTTGAAGTCGTCCTGCACGGCCGCCGTGTTGGCGCCCTTGTAGGGCGCACCGGCCGCCGCCGCGGGACCGGCCGGCAGCGCGACGACGGTCAGTGTGGCGGCCGCGCAGACGGCGATGGCGGAGGCGACGAACCGCGAGGCGAAGGCGCGAGCCGGGACGCGGGGGGAGGTGACGGGGGCGCGGGAGGACATGACGACTCCGGGCTCGGGGGCGGACGGGAGGTGCCGTGCGGACGGGACGGGCCGGGCGGAGCGGACGGGCCGGGCGGAGCGGACGGGCCGGGCGCGCGTCACCGGCTGGTCACCACGCTTCCGAAGTGGCCGGCGCCGGCCGAGCCGAGGCCCACGCCGCCGGTGCTGACACTGGTCGCGGCGGCCGCGGTGACGGAGGCCGCCGAGCCCCGCAGCGACCACAGGGCGCCCGCGCCGCCGTTCTCGCCGGGGGCGCCGACGACGAGGTCCGCGTAGCCGTCCTTGTTCGTGTCGAGCACGCGCAGGGCCGCACCGAACGCGTCGCCCGTCTCCGAACTGCCCGGCACGCCGGAGCTGTTCTGCGTCCAGGTGCGGGCGTGCGCGGTGTCCAGTTCCGTGCTGGTGCCGCGTACGACGGTGACGGCGCCGCTGCCGCCGTTCTCGCCCGGGGCGCCGATCACGAGATCCGCCCGGCCGTCCTTGTCGGTGTCGCCGATGGCGACCGAGGCGCCGAAACGGTCCTCGGCCTCGCCGGAACCGGCCACTCCCGGCGTGTCCTGCGTGATCGTCTGGATCCGGCTCGGGGAGCCCGAGTACCCGGCGTCGTAGTAGACGGTGACCCGGCCGCCGAGTGAGGTGTCCGGGCTCTGCGACGGGTCCTCGGGGTTGCCGATGACGAGGTCGGGAGCGCCGTTGCCGTTCAGGTCGCCGACCGCCGACACCGTGCCCGCGGGCAGGGTGGCGTCCTGGAAACCGGCCGGGTCGGCGAGGTGCGTACGGGGGTCGTCGCCGGTCCCGTCATAGCCCCAGCCGCCGTCCCAGTCGCCCCGGCCGTGGACGATCAGGCGGTCGTCGTCGGTGTCGGGCAGGTCGACCGCGGTGAGCGCGACGATGCCGTACGCCGGGTTGAACGCGAAGCCGTTGCCGGAGGTGCCGGACTGCGCCGACAGGTCCGCCGGCATGAAGGTCACCTCGGCGTCGTTGGCGCCGACGGCGATCGACAGCTTGCCGTCGTTGACGGGGTTCAGCCCGTTGTAGACGCCGACGGCGAGGGTGCGGCCGTAGGCGTCGTGCGAGTTCGGCCACGGGTCGTCGACCGTCTTGCCCTTGGTCAGGCCGGACGCGGTGCCGTAGACGACCGTGACCGAGCCGCCGCCGTCGTCGCCGGCGACGTCCTCGCCGGGGGCGCCCACGACCAGGTCGCTGTAGCCGTCGCGGTTGAGGTCGTACACGACGACGGCGGCGCCGAACCGGTCACCGGCCTCGGCGGTCCCGGGAACCCCGGTGGAGTTCTGGGTCAGCAGGGTGCGCTTGGAGGGGTCGATGCCGTGCGAGGTGCCGTACATCACGACCACGGCACCGGCCTTGGCGTGACCCGCCACCTTGGCGTCGGGCGCGGAGACGACGACATCGCGGTAGCCGTCCCGGTTCAGGTCACCCGGCGCGCCGGCGGCGGCGCCGGCACTCGCCGCGACGAGCGGGGTGAGCCCCGAGGCCAGCAGTGTCGCGGACATCAGCAGAGTGCGTTTGCGCACGGGCTCCTCCAGAGGCGGCATCCGGAACGACGATCGACGCGCCGACCGGTTCGGCCCGGCGCGCGACCACGGCAGACCCGACGTGGCATGGCAGGCGTGGCAGGCGTGGCATGCCTGGGGTGGCCTGGGATGGCATGACAGCGTCAGGGTCGGCGAAGAGAAGACCGCCGGAGGGGCCGGAGGGTTGTACGTGAACGCCGTTGACATCGCAGTGAGTTGCCCACCCGCAGCGGACCGGCGCGGACACCGCCGCACGAGCGGGGCGGCGGTGGGGCGGCGGTGGGGCGGCGCCCCGCGACCACCGGACGGACAGCCCTCCCTGACCTGCCGCACCGCTGCAGCACGCCGTCCCGGCCGCAGAATCGGCAGATTCGATAGAATCGAACATGTGAACGACTCCGGCCCCTCGCGACTCACCCTGCTCCGCTTCCTGGAGCGCGTGCAGGTGCGGGACCTGGAGCGCACCCGCCGGTGGATCGCCGACGAGGAACGCCGCGAAGCCGAGCGGCAGCGCGGCGTCAAGGCCCGCCCTCCCGCCCCGGACTGGCTGATCGAACCGGGCCTGAACCGCGGGACCGCGGTGTACGTCCACGTCGGCGGCTGCTGGAACGCGGCCAAGCGCAGCCGCGCCGCGAGCCGGGAGCATGCACTGCGCGCACTCACCGAGGGCGTCAAACCCTGCCCGCAGTGCCGGCCGGACAACGCACTGGGCTTCCTGGACGGGTGAGCCGACCGTCCGGATGAGGTGGGAGTCCGCACACCACTCCTCACCACGCACCCCTGCCCTGCCCTGCCCTCCGCCCAGCCCCTTGCCGCGTGCCCCCTGCCTTCGCGGCTGCCGCGGCCCACCACTAATGTTTCGCCGCTGCCGTGCGGACGATCACGATGCCGTCCGTTCACCTCGGGGGAGAGTGCGCGGCAGCCGTCCATTCACTCGTGGGGGCACCTTGAACATGCGTATGCGCCGCGTACTTGCGGCGCTCACCGGCACCGCCGCGCTCGCGGCGGGCCTCGTCGCCGCGCTTCCGGGACCGGCGGCAGCCGTCCCCGGCAACTGGCCCGCCACCGAGGGGAAGCTGCTGTACACGGACGTCGGCGGCTGGATGCACTTCATCAACACCGACGGATCCTGGAACTCCCAGTTCGGCACGTCCGGAAACCAGGGCGCCTGGTCCGCCGACGGCAGTCAGATCGCCTTCGTGAACGGCGACCGCATCGGCACGGCATGGGCCGATTCCGAGGACACCGGCATCAGTATCGCCATGCCGTCGGGCAGCGGCTGGCATCCGCAGGATCCGACCTTCTGGTACGGCGGCGGCGACATCGTCTTCACGGCCGGCGGCCGGCTGCGCCTGACCGCGGCCGACGGCACGCGTACGCCCAAGGCCCTGTTCGGCACCGATGTCGACGGCTGCGACTCCCAGCCGAGCGGCGCGGTGAACGGCATGCTCGCCTTCGTACGGACGGGGACGAGCTGCGGCACGGCCGGCACCCCGGCCGTCTGGGTCTACAACGGCCGTTCCGGCGCGTTCACCAAGGTGGCCGCCGACGCCACCGAGCCGAGCATCTCCCCCGACGGCCAGTCGGTGGCCTTCACCCGGCCGGTCGACGGGCACAAGCAGATCTTCACGGTCAGGACCGACGGCACCGGTCTGACCCGGCTCACCACGGACCCGACCGACCACTACCGTCCCGCCTGGTCACCGCAGGGCGGCCGGATCGCGTACGACATCTACGTCTCCGGCAATCCGGACGTCGTCCAGGGCCCGCAGGTCTGGATCCACGACCTCGGCACGGGTACGCAGACCCAGGTGCCCATCGCCGACGGCACCAACGTCGCCCGGCAGCCGCTGCGGAACAACGCGATCTCCCGTGTCTGGGGTTCCGACCAGTACGGCACGAACATCGCCGCGTCCAAGTGGACCTGGAACACCGTCGGTACGAGCACTCCCGGCTTGAAGAACGCCAACGCGGCCGTGCTCATCAGCAAGTCCGACGCGGCGTACGCCACGACCGCGACATCGCTGGCCGGCAAGAAGCGGGGGCCGGTGCTGATGACCTCCCGCACGGGCCTGGACTCCTCGGTGCAGACGGAACTCAAGCGCATGCTGCCGAAGGGCAAGACGGTCTACCTGATCGGCGGGAGCACGATCCTCAACAGCACGGTGGCGTCCAAGGTGACCTCGCTCGGCTACGTGGCCAAGCGGCTGTCCGGCACCTCGCGCTACTCCACCTCGGTGGCCGTGGCGAAGACCGTCACCAGCACGCCGAAGTACATCTTCCTGGCAACCGGCACCGACTACCACAACGCCCTGGCAGCGAGCTCCGCCGCCGGTTCCATGGGCAGCTCCGGAACCGCGAGCGTCCTGCTGACCGACGGCACGACCATGACGTCGTCGGTCTACGGGTACCTCGACAAGTACAGTCCGAGCACGACGAAGATCATCACGGTGGGAACCGACGCCGAGTCGGCGCTGGCCAAGGCGTACAACGCCGGCAAGATGCCGAACTGGCCCAGCAAGTACAGCTATTACCGGGTCGCCGGCGCCACTCCGCAGTCGAACGCCATGCGGCTCGCCGACCTGTGGTGGTCGCTGCCTTCGAACGCCGCGGTGGCCTCCGTGGGCAGTTGGCGCGACGGTGTCTCCGCGTCGTCGGCGATGACCACGTACGGTCCGCTGCTGTGGACCGACACCACCTCGCTGCCGTACGACACCAAGCGGTACCTGATGCGCATGTCGTCGAGCATGTACCACGTGGCCGTCTTCGGCGGCGGGGCATCGGTCGACGCGTCCGTCGTCCCCAAGATCGGTGCGGCCATCGGCGTGGGCACCCACTACGTCTACACGCCGTACTACAAGGGCGTGGCATCACAGACCACGGCTGCTCAGCCGCTGTCCACCGGCAACAACGAGCCCGCCCCGAGCCCGGACCTGGCCTCTCTCCGGGTGACGATCACGAGGTGACTGCCACGCCCTGGGCCGCCGACCGCAACGGCGACGGCGGCCCAGGGCGCCGGCACTCGAAAGATCACCCAGAAACGCGAAGAGACCCCCTCCGCTCTGCGTTCTCGCAGTTCGGAGGGGGTCTTCCCCAGTGTGGCGGCGCCAGGATTCGAACCTGGGAAGGCTGAGCCGGCAGATTTACAGTCTGCTCCCTTTGGCCGCTCGGGCACACCGCCGGGGTTGATGCTGGGTGAACCGCTTTTCGGCGGTGCTCCCTGGCAACGACGTAAACAATACCCGATGCACAGGGGTGCTTCGCCACCCGATTGATCTGCTCCTGGAGGGCGGGAGGTGACTAGGCTTGTCCGGATGCGGCCCGGATCACGCCGGGCTCGGCGGTCGCCCCCACGCACGCCGACACGCACCCGATACGCACTCTGATACAAGGAGCCACAGGACATGGCCGACTCCAGTTTCGACATCGTCTCGAAGGTCGAGCGGCAGGAGGTCGACAACGCCCTCAACCAGGCCGCCAAGGAGATCTCACAGCGCTACGACTTCAAGGGCGTGGGTGCCTCGATCTCGTGGTCCGGCGAGAAGATCCTGATGGAGGCGAACTCGGAGGACCGCGTCAAGGCCGTCCTCGACGTCTTCCAGTCCAAGCTGATCAAGCGCGGCATCTCGCTGAAGGCCCTGGACGCGGGCGAGCCCCAGCTCTCCGGCAAGGAGTACAAGATCTTCGCGTCGATCCAGGAGGGCATCTCCCAGGAGAACGCGAAGAAGGTCGCGAAGATCATCCGCGATGAGGGCCCCAAGGGCGTCAAGGCCCAGGTGCAGGGCGAGGAGCTGCGGGTCAGCTCCAAGAGCCGGGACGACCTGCAGGCCGTGATCGCCATCCTCAAGGGCAAGGACTTCGACTTCGCGATGCAGTTCGTCAACTATCGGTGAGCGAGTCACCGGCCGGTGATCCCGGCGCGGAGAGGGCGTGAGCCGGGCCGGGGTGCCCGTCTCGCGCCCTCTCCGCGTCCGCCGTCGGCAACTGCGCGGCGCATGCCGGAGGTTGGGACCGGGGAGGCTTGCGTGCCGGCGGCAGGGGAGGGCGGGTGCCCGACAGGGGCCCGTCCTTCCCCGCTGCCGGCCGCGGCTCAGGGCGCGCTCAGTCGCGCGAGTTGCCGAACAGGATCCGGTAGACGATCAGCAGGACCAGCGAACCGCCGATCGCCGCGGCCCAGGTCGCACCGTCGTAGAAGTCCTCGGTGATCGGGTGGTCCAGCCAACGGGCCGATATCCAGCCGCCGACGAACGCGCCCGCGATGCCGATGAGCGTGGTGCCGATGAAGCCGCCCGGGTCGCGGCCCGGCAGCAGGAACTTGGCGATGGCCCCGGCCAACAGCCCCAGGAGGATCCAGCTGATGATGGTCATGCCGTGAACCTGCCCTTCTTTGCTGTGCCCGCACCGTCCCGGTCCTGTGACTGCGGTCCGGGCCCGCTGTGCGTCGTGCCGCGCCTGTGTTCGCGCTGCGTTGTCGAGGAGGACGTCATCGCGGCATCCCCCGGTTGCGCTGATCAGTAGGGTGCGAGCCATGACACAGTCCGGTTCCGCCGCCGAAGTTCCCGAACTCCGGCGCACTCTCGGTGTGGCGGACGCCGTCGTCATCGGGCTCGGCTCGATGGTCGGGGCGGGGATCTTCGCCGCACTGGGGCCCGCGGCACGGGCGGCCGGGTCCGGGCTGCTGCTCGGGCTCGCGGTGGCCGCCGTGGTCGCCTACTGCAACGCCACGGCGTCGGCGCGGCTGGCCGCCGTCTACCCGGCGTCGGGCGGCACCTACGTGTACGGGCGCGAGCGGCTCGGGGAGTTCTGGGGCTATCTCGCGGGCTGGTCGTTCGTGGTCGGGAAGACGGCCTCCTGTGCGGCGATGGCACTCACCGTGGGGACGTACGTGTGGCCCGCGCAGGCGCACGCCGTCGCCGTCGCGGCCGTGGTGGCGCTGACCGCGGTGAACTACGGCGGCATCCAGAAGTCCGCCTGGCTGACACGGGCGATCGTGGCGGTGGTCCTGGCTGTCCTCGCTTCCGTGGTGGTCGTGTGTCTGGGTTCCGGCGCGTCCGACGCCGGACGGCTGGACGTCGGGGCGTCCGGCGGCGCGGGCGGGGTGCTGCAGGCGGCCGGTCTGCTGTTCTTCGCGTTCGCCGGGTACGCGCGCATCGCCACGCTCGGCGAGGAGGTACGGGATCCGGCGCGCACCATCCCGCGGGCGATCCCGCTGGCCCTGGGCATCGCGCTCGTCGTGTACGCGAGCGTGGCGGTGGCCGTCCTTTCCGTGCTGGGCGCCGACCGGCTCGGGCACGCGGCCGCTCCGCTGGCCGACGCGGTGCGGGCGGCCGGGGCGCCGGGGCTGGCGCCGGTGGTGCGGGTCGGCGCCGCCGTGGCCGCGCTGGGTTCGCTGCTCGCCCTGATTCTGGGCGTCTCGCGGACCACGCTGGCCATGGCCAGGGACCGGCATCTGCCCGGCGCGCTGTCGGCCGTGCATCCCCGTTTCCAGGTGCCCCACCGGGCCGAGCTGGCCGTGGGCGCGGTGGTGGCCGTCCTCGCCGCCACGGTGGACGTGCGGGGCGCCATCGGCTTCTCCTCCTTCGGTGTGCTGGCGTACTACGCGGTGGCCAACGCCTCGGCCTGGACCCTCGACCGGGCTGCGGCGGCGCGGGCGCTGCCGGCGCTCGGCCTCTTCGGTTGCGTGGTCCTGGCCTTCTCGCTGCCGGCAGTGTCGGTGGTCGTGGGCGCGGGTGTGCTGGTGGTGGGTGTGGTCGCGTTCTGGGCGCGACGGTGGATGACCGCGCGGTAGCGGGCCGGGACGAGGGCGGGCGCGGGATGGGGGTCACGGCTGTGGGACGTGCCGAGGGCGCGGGGAGGGGCAGGGAGCGACACCTGACGGGCAGGGCCGACGGTCGCCGAAGTGCGCGTACCGCCGGGCGCACCGCCGCGGGCACTGCCGCGCGTGCGCGGCCGTCCTGTGCCGCCTCGGGCCCGGGTCAGGCTCCTGTCCGCGTCGTGCGTATGCGGACGTCGGTCCAGGGCGCCAGGTCCATGTCCTCGTTCGTCTCCTCGTACCAGCCGGTGCCGTCGACCCAGGCGCGCAGCCACTCCGTGAGGCTCGGAGCGTCGATGAACCAGGCGTGGTCGGCGTCGTCCGCGTTCGGCTCGAAGAGCAGCACCGGCGCCTGAGGGTTGTGGCAGTCCACGCACGCGTACATGGCGCAGCCCCAGTGGGATATCGGCAGGACGCCTTCGGGCCAGGGCCAGTCGGGGTCCTTGCGGGCGTCGGCGCGGTTGGCGCGGTACTGCACGACGGCGGCGGGCTCGCCGGCGGGCGGGCCGTCGAGGAGGGGCAACAGGCCGTACTCCGGACCGAATCCGCCGTCCGCTATCCGCAGGTAGAGGTCGGCGAGCAGCGGGGGCAGGGGGAAGCCAAGGGCGGCCTCGGCGCGGGTCAGGGTGGCCGCGTCGACGGGGACAGGGAGCGAAGTCCAGCCCCAGGGACGGGTGTTCCGCGCCTTCTCGGCCACTCGTGCCAGCAACTGCTCGTTCTCGGTCATGGGTTCATGATGCAGCGCGGCACTGACAACCGGGCCGGCCTGTGGACAGCCGTCGGGCTGTGGAAAACCTGGTCACCCGGACGGGGGGGCGGACGGGCTGCCCGTGACGGCATCGCCCCTGCTCAGCGTTATGCGAACGCTTGGTCCGTCCGCACGATCTCGCGCCCGAGCGGCATCAGCGAGACCGGGATCAGCTTGAAGTTGGCGATGCCGAACGGGATCCCGATGATGGTGACGCACAGCGCGAGACCCGTGACGATGTGCGCGATCGCCAGCCACCAGCCCGCGAGGACCAGCCAGAGGATGTTGCCGAGGCAGGAGGGCGCGCCGGCGTCGCGCCGCTCGACCGTCGTGTACCCGAAGGGCCACAGGGCGTACACGCCGATGCGGAAGGCCGCGACGCCGAACGGTATGCCGATGATGGTGACGCACAGGAGGATGCCCGCCGCCAGGTATCCGAGGAACAGCCAGAAGCCGCTCAGGACGAGCCATATGACGTTCAGGATGGTTTTCACTGGAGACGACCTGCCATCTTCTCGAGCCGGGCGATACGTTCCGCCATCGGCGGGTGCGTCGAGAACATCTTGGAGAGCCCCTGGCCCGGGCGGAAGGGGTTCGCGATCATCATGTGGCTCGCGGTCTCGATGCGCGGCTCGGGCGGCAGCGGCAGCTGCTTGGTGCCCGCCTCCAGCTTGCGCAGGGCGCCGGCGAGTGCGAGGGGGTCGCCGGTGAGCTGGGCTCCGGACGCGTCGGCCTCGTACTCCCGGGAGCGGCTGATGGCCAGCTGGATCAGGCTCGCCGCGAGCGGGCCCAGGATCATGATCAGCAGCATGCCGAGGAGGCCGGGGCCGTCGTCGTCGTCCGAGCGGCCGATCGGGATGAGCCAGGCGAAGTTGACCAGGAACATGATCACGGAGGCGAGGGCGCCGGCGACCGACGAGATCAGGATGTCGCGGTTGTAGACGTGGCTGAGCTCGTGGCCGATGACACCGCGCAGCTCGCGTTCGTCGAGGAGGCGCAGGATGCCTTCGGTGCAGCACACGGCGGCGTTGCGCGGGTTGCGGCCGGTCGCGAAGGCGTTGGGGGCCTCCGTCGGGGAGATGTACAGGCGCGGCATGGGCTGACGGGCCTGGGTGGAGAGCTCTCGGACCATGCGGTAGAGCGCCGGGGCCTCGAACTCGCTCACCGGGCGGGCGCGCATCGCGCGCAGCGCCAGCTTGTCGCTGTTCCAGTACGCGTACGCGTTCGTGCCCAGCGCGACCAGGACCGCGACGACCAGCCCCGTGCGGCCGAAGAAGCTGCCGATGACGACGATGAGGGCGGACAGTCCCCCGAGGAGTACTGCGGTCCTCAGTCCGTTGTGCCGGCGGTGCACGGTACGCCCTCCATGTGGTGCAGCAGGGGAACCCATTGCTTGCGGATCTTGCTCGCTGTCTCCGAGCCACCGGTGCCGTGGTGTCACGTCCAGTGGACCCTCCCGCTCTGGTCAACGCCAGGCGAGGGTCACTAGTTCCCTTGTGCGCGCGGGCCGCCCGTTGAGCCGTCCGGGTGAGGTGAGGGGCGCGGTCGGACGGCCGAGAGGGCCGGAGGCTCAGAAGAGCGTCGTGTCGGCGAACCGCAGGACGAGTTGGGGGGCTCCGGACAGGGCGATGCCGACGACGCCGGTGAGGGTGACGGCGGCCGTGAGGGGCGCCGGGAGGCGGTGGCTGACGGGCTCGCCCTCGGGGGCGCGGAACAGCAGGGCGGTCCACTGGAGGTAGTAGAAGAGCGCGATCACGACGTTGACCGCCATCACCACGGCCAGCCAGCCGAGTCCCGCGTCGACGGCCGCGGAGAACACGGTGACCTTGGCGAACAGGCCGATGACGCCGGGCGGCAGGCCGGCCAGGCAGAGCAGGAAGAAGGCCAGCAGGAGGGCGGCGAGCGGGTTGCTCGCGTAGAGGCCGCGGTAGTCCGTGATGCGGTTGGCGGACCGGGTGCGGCCCACCAGGGCGGCCACCGCGAAGGCGCCGAGGTTCACGGCGGCGTACATGAGGGCGTACGCGAGTGTGGAGCCGACCGAGCGCTCGGCGTCGTCGGAGTAGGCGGCCGCGGCGATCGGCACCAGGAGGTAGCCGGCCTGGCCCACGGACGACCAGGCGAGAAGGCGTACGGCGCTGTAGGCGCGCGTGGCCTGCTGGCGCAGGGCGCCGACGTTGCCGACGGTCATGGTGAGCGCGGCCAGGGCGGCGAGGGCGGGACCCCAGACGTCGGCGTACGACGGGAAGGCGACGACGGTGACGAGGATCAGGCCGGAGAAGCCGACCGCCTTGCCGACGACCGACAGGTAGGCGGCGATCGGCAGGGGCGCTCCCACGTAGGTGTCCGGCACCCAGAAGTGGAAGGGCACCGCGGCCGTCTTGAAGGCGAAGCCGACGAGGGTGAGGACGACGCCGGTCTGGGCGAGGGTGTGCAGCTGTCCGTCGACGTGCTGGATCCGGCCGGCGACCTCGGTGAGGTAGAGGGTGCCGGTGGAGGCGTAGACGAAGCTGATGCCGAGGAGGCTGACGGTGGTGGCGGTGACCGACGACAGGAAGAACTTCAGGGCCGCCTCGGACGACTTCTTGTCGCCGTGCCGGATGCCGACCAGGGCGAAGGCGGGCAGGGAGGCGACCTCCAGGGCGACGACGAGGGTGGCGAGGTCACGGGAGGCGGGCAGGAGGGCCGCGCCGGCCGCCGAGGACAGCAGCAGGAACCAGTACTCGCCTTCGGGGAGCCGCCGGCCGGCGTCCTTCAGGGCGGTGACCGACAGCAGGGCGGAGAGGAGGGCGCCGCCGAGGACGATGAACTGGATGACGAGGGTGAAGCGGTCCGCGGTGTAGCTGCAGGCGCCGGCGCCGTCCTTCAGGCAGAAGGTGGAGCGGTCGCCGTCGAGGAGGGGCAGCAGCAGGGCCGCGGAGGCTGCGAGTCCGGCGACGGAGACCCAGCCGAGCAGCGGTTTCCTGGCCTCGCCGACGAACAGGTCGACGACCAGGACGACGAGGGCGACGACCGCGGCGAGGGTGGGCGGCGCGATGGCGAGCCAGTCGACGGACTGGACGAGGTTCGCGGCCGCCGGCTGGGCGAGGTGGCTCATCGGGTGCCTCCTGCGAGGAGCTGCTGCACGGCCGGGTCGGTGAGACCGAGGAGAACCTTGGGCCACAGTCCGGCGACGACGGTGAGGGCGACGAGCGGCGTCCACGCCGCGAACTCGTAGGCGTGGACGTCGGCGAGGGCCGGCGCCTGCTGCGGTACGGCGCCCATGCAGACGCGGCGGACCACGACGAGCATGTACGCGGCCGTCAGCAGCGTGCCGAACGCGCCGATGGCCATGAAGGTGAGGAAGGCGGGGCGGCTGAGGTCGGCGGCGGGTTTGAAGGCGCCGAACAGGGCCAGCATCTCCCCCCAGAAGCCGGCCAGACCCGGCAGGCCGAGCGAGGCGACGGCGCCGAACGCCAGCAGGCCGCCGAGGCGCGGGGCCTTGCCGTAGAGGCCGGCGCCGGCCTGCTCGGCGAGGGTGTCGAGGTCGGTGGTGCCGGTGCGGTCCTTGAGCGCGCCGACCAGGAAGAACAGCAGGCCGGTGATGAGGCCGTGGGCGATGTTGGCGAACAGGGCGCCGTTCACGCCGGTCGGGGACATGGTGGCGATGCCGAGCAGGACGAAGCCCATGTGGCCGACGGAGGAGTAGGCGATGAGGCGCTTGAGGTCGCCCTTCGCGCCCTGTTTGGCGAGGGCCAGGCAGGCCAGCGATCCGTAGATGATCCCGACGACGGCGAAGGCGGCGAGGTAGGGCGCGAAGGTGTGGAAGCCGTCCGGAGCCACCGGAAGGAGGATTCGCACGAAACCGTACGTACCCATCTTCAGCAGGACGCCGGCGAGCAGGACCGAGCCGACGGTCGGCGCGGCCGTGTGCGCGTCGGGCAGCCAGCTGTGCAGCGGCCACATCGGCGTCTTGACGGCGAGCCCGATCCCGATCGCCAGAACGGCGATGACCTGCACGGATGTGGTCAGCAACCGGCCGTTGTCAGTGGCGAGTGCCATCATGTCGAACGTGCCCGCCTTGATTCCGATCAGGAGCAGGCCGAGCAGCATGACGACCGAGCCGAGCAGTGTGTAGAGGATGAAGCGCCAGGCGGCGGCCCGGCGGCCCTCGCCGCCCCAGCGGGCGATGAGGAAGTACATCGGGATGAGCACCGTCTCGAACGCGAGGAAGAACAGCAGCAGATCGAGGACGGCGAAGGTCGCGAGGGTGCCGGACTCGAGGACGAGCAGCAGTGCGACGAACGCCTTCGGGGTCGGGCCCGCGGGCATCTTGAAGTAGGAGTACAGCGCGCAGAGGAAGGTCAGCAGCGCGGTCAGGACCAGAAGGGGGAGGGAGATGCCGTCGATGCCGAGGTGGATCCGCACGTCGAGTGCGGGGATCCAGCTGATGTCGGTCGTGGCCTGCATCTTCGACGGATGGTCGTGGTCGAAGCCGAGCGCGAGGACTATCGCGGCGACGAGGACCACGCCGGTCACGGTCACGCCGTGCCGCAGCACGGCCTGCTCGGGCGACTTCCCCTTCAGCCCGGGCGGGGCCGGCAGGAGAGCGGCGGCCGCGCCGAGCAGCGGGCCGACGACGACGAACGCCAGAAGGAACTGCATCACGGACTCGCTGATATCGATCACGCCTGCTCACGCTCCCGTGGCGACGAGGACGGCGGCGACCACCAGGACGACGGTGCCGGCGAGCAGCGCGCTCACATAGGTCTGCACATTGCCGGTCTGGGCACGCCGTACGGCGGCGCCCAGCAGGCGGGGTAGGGCGCCCGCACCGCGTACGTAGGTCTCGACGACCTCGCGGTCGAGGAACCGGACGAGATCCGCCGCGGCCTGGACCGGGCGGACGAAGAGGGCCGCGTACACGACGTCGAGGCGGAAGCCGACGGCCGCGTGCCGGTGCAGCGGGCCGAGCAGCAGCCGTCCGGGGTCGGCCGGGTCGGGTGCGTGGGCGACGCCTCCGTACGCGGGTGTGTGGGCGGCGATGGCTGCGGCCTCGACGTGTCCGGCGTCGCCCTCGGGGTGGGCGGCGACCGCGCCGAGCGGTTCGCGTGCCGCGAGCGCCGTGGTGTGCCGCCAGGTGGCGTAGGTGACGATGCCGCCGACGAGGGCCACGCCCGTGCCGAGGACGGAGGTGGTCAGGGTCGGGGCGAGGTCACGGCCGTCGAACCAGTCGGGCAGGACCCGGAAGGCGAACCCGCCGAAGGCGAGGGACGGGACGGCGAGCACCCAGAGCACGACGGTCATGGTGAGGGGCTGGCGGCCGTGGTCCGGGGCCTCCGCCCGGTGTCCGCGGAAGGCCAGCAGCCACAGGCGCGTCGCGTACGCCGCGGTGAGCAGCGCGGTGAGCAGTCCGGCGACGAGGACGGTCCAGCCCGCCGCTCCGGGTGCGTGCTCGGTGTGACTGGTGGCGACGTGCTCGGCGGCGCCGAGGACGGACTCCTTGGAGAAGAAGCCGCTGAACGGCGGGATCGCGGCGAGCGCGAGGAGCGCCACGGTCATCGTCCAGTAGGCGTCGGGGACGCGGTCGCGCAGGTGGCGCATGCGGGACATGGCGGCCAGCGAGTTGGTGCCGGCGGCGTGGATGATCACGCCTGCCGCGAGGAACAGCAGCGCCTTGAAGGCGCCGTGGGACAGGAGGTGGAAGACGGCGGCCGACCGGTCGCCGACGGCGAGGGCGCCGGTCATGTAGCCGAGCTGGCCGATCGTCGAATAGGCGAGGACCCGCTTGATGTCGTCCTGGGCGAGGGCGGCGAGACCGGAGCCGAGCATCGTGACGGCGGCCATGACGGCGAGGACGACCATCGCGGCCGAGGAGGCCTGGAAGACGGGGAGGAGACGGGCGATGAAGTAGACACCGGCGGCGACCATGGTCGCGGCGTGGATCAGCGCCGAGACGGGTGTGGGGCCCGCCATGGCGTCGGGGAGCCAGGTGTGCAGCGGAAACTGGGCCGACTTGCCCGCCACGCCGGCCAGGAGCAGCAGGGCGATCAGCGTCGGGTGGTCGAGTCCGCCGCTCGCGACGGTGCCGAGGATCTTCGTGATGCGGAAGGAGCCGGTTTCGGTGGCGAGCGCGAGCAGGCCGATCAGGAAGGGGACGTCACCGAGCTTGGTCACCAGGAAGGCCTTGATGGAGGCGGCGCGGGCCTCCGGGGTCTCCCAGTAGTGGCCGACGAGGAAGTACGAGCAGATGCCCATGATCTCCCAGCCGACCAGCAGCACGATCAGGTCGCCGGAGTAGACGACGAGCAGCATCGCGGAGGTGAACAGGGAGACGAGGGCCGCGTACGACGGGTAGCGCGGGTCGTCCCGCAGGTAGCCAGTGGAGTAGATCTGCACGCACGAGGCGACGACGCCGACCAGGACGGCGACGAGGGCGGCGAAGCCGTCGATGTGGAAGGCGAGTTCGACCGGGACCGAGCCGGTGGGAGTGAGCTCGGAGACGGCGTCGACGGCCCGGTCGCCGCCCTGGCGCACGGCGACCAGTACGGCCAGCACGAGGGAGGTGAGCGGCGGCAGGACGGCGAGGGGGCGGACGAACCCGGGCGCCGAGCGGCCCAGGAGCAGGCCCGCGGCCGCTCCCAGGAACGGCAGGAGGGGGACGAGGACGGCGAGAGTGGTCGTGGTCACGCGGTGGCCTCAGCCTTCTCGGCCTGCTCGGTCGGTCCGGCCTGTCCGGCCTGGTCGGACGCGGCGGCGTCGCTGTCGGGGTCGTCGGGCCCGCGGCCCTCGGCGCTGTCGCGGAGCTTGTCGATGTCCGCGCTGCCGCGGTTGCGGTGGACGGCGAGGACGATCGCCAGGCCGATGCCGATCTCGGCGGCGGCGATGGCGATGGTGAAGAGGGTCAGCGCCTGGCCGGAGTGCAGGGTCTCCTCGGCGGCCCTGCTGAGCCAGACGTCGAAGGCGACCAGGTTGAGATTGACGGCGTTGAGCATCAGCTCGACCGACATCAGCACGAGGATCGCGTTGCGGCGGGCGAGGACGCCGTACAGGCCCGTGCAGAACAGGAGGGCGGAGAGGACGGCGGGATAGGCGAGGTGCATCAGCGGACACCACCCTTGGCGGTCTGTTCGGCGCCTTCTGCCTTGGCCTTGCGGGACAGGACGATCGCGCCGACCAGCGCGGCGAGGAGGAGCACGGAGAGGGCCTCGAACGGCAGGACCCAGTTCTGGAAGAGGCTCGCTCCGGTGGCCTCGGTGGAGCCGGCGGCCGGACCGTCCAGGTCGATCCAGGTGGTGCGGAACGCGTCGACGACGACCCAGACCAGGGCGGCCGCGGCGGCGACCGCGACCGTGAGGGCGGCCCAGCGGTTGCCGGAGTCGGCGTCCGGGGAGCGGCCGATGGGGGCCTTGGTGAGCATCAGCCCGAACAGCAGGAGGACGACGACGGAACCGACGTAGATGAGGACCTGCACCCAGGCGATGAACTCGGCGGTGAGCAGCAGGTACTCGACGGCCAGGCCGCCGAGGGCCACGACCAGCCACAGGGCGGCGTGCACGAGCTGCCGGGTGGTGACGGTGACGAGGGCGGCGCCGAAGGTGACCAGGCCGACGAGGACGAAGGCGATCTCGACGCCCGTCGGGGAGAGGAAACCGCGGGTCGCGGCCGTCGTGGTCGTGGTGTGGGCGGCCGTCGCGGTGGCCGCCACGGCGGAGACGAAGGTCACGGCTGTCCCTCCCGCCCCGGCCGGTCGGTCTGCCGCACGGAGTCGCCCACCGCACGGCCGGGCTGCCCGGCGGCGCGGGCCTGCTCGTCCGCCTGCTGATCGGTGGCCGGCGGGGCCTGCTGTGGCTGCTGTGCCTGCTCGGCCTGCTGCGGCTCGGTGGCCGGCGGGGCCTGCTCGGCCTGCTGCGCCTGCTGGGCCGCGAGCTTTTCGGCGGTCTTGCGGGCGGCGGCGATCTCCTTCGGTTCCTCCGCGCCGGGGTCGAGGGCGGGCGGGGCGGGAACCGTCCACATCCACTCGCGGAGTTTGTCGCGCTCGTGGGTGAGGTCGCGGATGTCGGTCTCGGCGTACTCGAACTCCGGGGACCAGAACAGGGCGTCGAAAGGACAGACCTCGATGCAGATACCGCAGTACATGCACAGGGAGAAGTCGATGGCGAAGCGGTCGAGGACGTTGCGGCTGCGTTCGCGGCCGCCGGGGGTCGTCGCCGGGATCGTCTCCTTGTGGGAGTCGATGTAGATGCACCAGTCCGGGCACTCGCGGGCGCAGAGCATGCAGACCGTGCAGTTCTCCTCGAACAGGCCGATCACGCCGCGGGTGCGGGGCGGGAGGTCGGGCTGGACGTCGGGGTACTGCGCGGTGACGGTCTTCCTCGTCATCGTGCGGAGGGTGACGGCCAGGCCCTTGGCCAGGCCGCTGCCGGGGATGGGGGCCATAGCTACTGGATCACCACCTTGACGATGCCGGTGAGGGCGATCTGGGCGAGAGACAGGGGGACGAGGAGGGTCCAGGAGAGCTTCTGGAGCTGGTCCTCGCGCAGGCGGGGGTAGGTCACGCGGAGCCAGATGACGACGAAGGCGAGCACGGCGGTCTTCAGCAGCGTCCAGACCCAGCCGAGGCCGTAGGCGCCCCAGGGACCGTGCCAGCCGCCCAGGAAGAGGACGGTGGTCAGGCCGCACAGGACGACGATCCCGGCGTACTCGGCGAGGAGGAACAGCGCGAAGCGGAGACCGGTGTACTCGGTGTAGGCGCCGAAGATGATCTCGGTGTCGGCGACCGGCATGTCGAAGGGCGGCCGCTGGAGTTCGGCGAGCCCGGCGACGAAGAAGACGATCGCGCCGATGATCTGCCAGGGCAGCCACCACCAGTGGAACGCGTCGAGGATGCCGGGGAGCGAGACGGTGCCGGCGGCCATGGCCACCGAGGCGGCGGCGAGCAGCATCGGGAGTTCGTAGGCGAGGAGCTGGGCGGCGGTGCGCAGGCCACCGAGGAGGGAGAACTTGTTGGCGCTGGCCCAGCCGGCCATGAGGGCGCCGAGGACGCCCACGCCCATCACCGCGAGCACGAAGAACACACCCGCGTCCAGGACCTGGCCGACGGCGCCCTCGCCCGGCCCGACGGGGATGGCGAGGAGGACCAGGAGGTACGGCAGGAGGGCCACGGCGGGGGCGAGCTGGAAGATGCGGCGGTCCGCGCCCGCGGGGACCACGTCCTCCTTCTGCGCGAACTTCACTCCGTCCGCGACGAGCTGGGCCCAGCCGTGGAAGCCGCCGGCGTACATCGGTCCGAGGCGGCCCTGCATGTGGGCCATCACCTTGTGCTCGGTCTGGCCGATGATCAACGGGAAGGTGAGGAACACGACGAAGACGATCAGGAGTCGCAGGGCGACGTCGAGAGCGTCGTTCACTGCGGGCCTCCTGCGGGGTTGTCGTCGGGGGTGGGGGTGTCGCGGTCTTCGGGGGCTTGAGCCTCTTCGGGGGCTTGAGCCTCTTCGGGGGGTTCGGAGCCCGCCGAGGCATCGGAGTCCACGGGGGCGCCGGGGGCCTGGGCCTCAGGGGTGGGGTTCTCCGGCTCGTCGAAGGCCGGGCGGGCGTGGTGCCAAGGGGCGTCGGGGCTGCGCGCGGCCTTGGGCGCCGTGGTCGGCATGGGCGCCTTGGGCGGGGTCGTGTCCTCGGTGCCCGGGGTCTGCGCGTCCTCGGCTCCCTCGCCGCCGGCCGTTTTCCCGCCCGACGCGGCCCGCTGGCTCGCGGAACCCTCGGAGGCGCTGCGCGCCCGGCGGGGACCGGCCGGGGCAGCGCCCGCTCCCGCACGCTGCGACGCCGACCCCTCGCTCGCGCTCCGGGCGCGCCTCGGGGCGGCGGGCGCTCCGGCCTCCGCAGCCCTGTCGCCGGCACCGGCGTTCGGGGACGCGCCGGCCGGAGGCGTAGCAGGAGGTGCCGTCGGGGGCGCCGTCGGAGATGCCGCAGCCTCACCTGCGGGCTCAGTCCCGGCGCCCGCCTGGCTGACGGACCCTTCCGCCGCCGAACGCGTACGCCGGACCGGCCGCTCCCCCGCGGCTCGGGCCGGCCGTTCCCCGGTCGCCGCGCGCACCGGCCGCTCGCCTACGGCTCGGCCTGCCGCGCGGGCCGGGCGGGCCGGGGCAGGGGGAAGCTGACCCTTGAGGGGGCCCCATTCGTTCGGGTCGGGGACGCCCGGCGGCAGCATCTGGCGGCGCTTGGGGCCTCCGTGCTCCGACTCGCCGGGTTCCT
Source organism: Streptomyces sp. NPDC020490 (assembly GCF_044335305.1). Lineage (NCBI taxonomy): Bacteria > Bacillati > Actinomycetota > Actinomycetes > Kitasatosporales > Streptomycetaceae > Streptomyces > Streptomyces sp. NPDC020490. The sequence continues at coordinate 201,979 of NZ_JBIRUY010000010.1, forward strand.
TGGCGCCCGGCCAGGCCTTGGCCACGCGGGCCGCGAGGACGAAGTCCTTGCGCAGCGGGTGGCCTTCGAAGCCTTCCGGCAGCAGCAGGTGGTCGAGGGCGGGGTGGCCCTCGAAGGCGACGCCGAACATTTCGTGCGTCTCGCGTTCGTGCCAGGCCGCGCCGGCGTAGACGTCCACCGCGCTCGGCAGCACCGGCGCCTCGTGCGGAACCGTCGTGCGCAGCAGCAGGCGGCGGACCGGCGACAGGGCGACGACGTGCGCCGAGACGCGGAAGCCGGTGCCCGGTTCGTCGACCGCGCTGAGCCAGTCGAAGTAGGTGCAGGAGAGGGCCGTACGCGCCGTCTCCAGCGCGGAGATCCAGGCGGACGGCGGGACGTCGACCGTCAGGACCTCGTACGACTCCTCGGCCGTGGCCTCCGCGCCGAAGAGGTCCTCGACGGGGGCGGGGAGCCAGCCGACCGTGCTCATCGGTCCTGCCCCGGGGAAGTCCGGGTTCCACCGGCCGGCGGTCGCACCAGGTCGCTCTGCAGGGCAGCCGCCGAGGGCCGGCCCGCGCCCGACGACCCGTACCGCTCCCCCAGCGACTCGCGCGCGATCTTCTCCTGGAGCTTGAGGATGCCCTGCAGCAGCGCCTCCGGGCGCGGCGGGCAGCCCGGCACGTACACGTCCACCGGGATGATCTGGTCGACGCCCTTCGTGACGGAGTACGAGTCCCAGTAGGGGCCGCCGCAGTTGGAGCAGGCGCCGAAGGAGATGACGTACTTCGGCTCCGGCATCTGCTCGTACAGGCGCTTCACCGCGGGGGCCATCTTGTCCGTGACCGTGCCGGAGACGACCATCAGGTCGGCCTGGCGCGGGCCGGGCGCGAAGGGGATCACGCCGAGCCGGATGAAGTCGTGACGGGCCATCGACGCGGCGATGAACTCGATCGCGCAGCAGGCGAGCCCGAAGTTGAAGACCCAGAGCGAGTAGCGGCGGCCCCAGTTCAGGACGACCTTCATCGGCTCCGGGGCGAGGCGGGCCAGCGCGCCCAGCCTCCCCCTGCCCTCGGCGGAAACCCCGGGCTCCGGCAGGAGGACCGGGTCCGGGAGGAGGACCGGCTCCGGCGTGTTCACTTCTGGCGTCACGTCCATGCCAGGACGCCCTTCTTGTATGCGTACAGCAGGCCGACGGTCAGGAAGCCGAGGAAGACGAACATCTCGACCAGGGTCGTCGCGCCGTAGCCGGGGGCGGCGAAGACCGTCGCCCAGGGGAAGAGGAAGATCGAGTCGACGGCGAAGATGACGTACAGGAAGGCGTAGACGTAGTAGCGGACCTGGGTGTGGGCCCAGCCTTCGCCGACGGGGTCGACGCCGCACTCGTAGGTCAGGAGTTTCTCCGGGGTCGGCACGGCCGGGCGCAGCAGGCGGCTCGCCCCGAAGGCGACGGCGACGAAGAGCACGCCCACGACGGCGAGCAGTCCGACGACCGAGTACGACTGGAAGTAGTCCGCCGCGACGACGGTCGGTTCCCGCACGTCCGTCTCCTCGCTCCCTGTCCTGCGACCCCGCGGGCCGCGTCTCCTGTGGCCGTACGCCCAAGACCGTACGACCCGTGACCGTACGACCGAGGCCTTACGACCCGTGGCCGTATGACCAAGGCCCTACAACTCGTGACCGTACGACTCGTGACCGTACGACTCGTGACCGTACGACTCGTGACCGTACGACTCGTGACCGTACGACCCGGGACCGTGCGGCCCGTCATCTGCGGCCCTGGCCTCGATGCTGCTGTTCGACGATCTGTACGCACGGGAGTCTAGGCCCTGATAAAGAGACGGTAAGCAGCCCGTCACACCTTGAGATGCGGAGGTGGGGTTTTCCCCAGGCGATCGCGGCGGTCCGCCTCATGGCGCGGCGGCGCGGCGCGCGGCACGCTAGCCCATATGACCGAACGCCTCCCGTCATCGAGCCGCGCCCGGGAAACGGCCGCGGACGATCCCCTGCCGCCCGTCCGCTTCGCCTACGACCCGCACACGTGGCGGGAGATCGTGCACCTGCTGGCGAACTTCCCGGTGGCGCTGGCGGGGTTCGTCTACGTGATGACGGTCCTGTTCACCGGGTTCTGGCTGACCGTCACGGTGATCGGCTTCCCGCTGCTGGCGGCCGGGCTGACCGGCTCGCGGCTGCTGGGCAGGATGGAGCGGGCCCGTGCCAGGGCGCTGCTCGGGCTCCACGTGGACGAGCCGAGTCCGCTGCCCCGGCGCGGCACCGGGTTCCTGACGTGGCTGTGGATGACGCTGAAGGACCCGGTGGCCTGGCGCGCGGTGCTGTACGACTTCGTCCGGCTGCCGTGGGGCATCCTCACCTTCGTCATCACGTTGACCTCGTTGTTCCTGCTGTGGCCGGTGCTGCCGTTCATCGCTCGGGGGCTCGCCAACGCGGACCGGGCGATGGTGCGCGGACTGCTGTCACCGTCGGACGAGCTGGAGCGGCGCATCGCCGAACTGGAATCCGACCGGGGGGTCGTGGTCGACACGGCCGCCGCCGACCTGCGGCGCATCGAGCGCGATCTGCACGACGGGGCACAGGCCCGTCTGGTCAACCTGGCGATGGGGCTCGGCCTGGCCAAGGAGAAGCTCCTGGAGGACCCCGACACGGCCGCGACGATGGTCGCGGAGGCGCACGGCGAGGTGAAGCTCGCGCTGCAGGAGCTGCGTGACCTGGCCCGCGGCATCCATCCCGCCGTGCTGACGGACCGCGGCCTGGACGCCGCGCTGTCGGCCGTCGCCTCGCGCTGCACCGTGCCGGTGAAGGTGACGGTCGACCTCACGGCGCGGCCGGCCGCGGCCATCGAGGGCATCGCCTACTTCACCGTCTCCGAACTGCTGCAGAACATCAGCAAGCACAGCGGGGCGCGCACCGCGTCCGTCGAGGTGTGGCAGACGCGGGACCGGCTGCTGATCCAGGTGTGGGACGACGGCCGCGGGGGCGCGCGCCTGGACGGCGGCACGGGGATGCAGGGGCTCGCCGACCGGCTGGGCGCCGTCGACGGGCTGTTCGTCATCGACTCCCCGCAGGGCGGACCGACCACGGTCACGGCGGAACTGCCCTGGCGGGAGCGCGCCCCGGAGAAGGGCGTCCCCGAGAAGGGGTAGGGAAAACCCCCCGCCCAAGACGCCGACGGACTCCATGGTCCGCGGACCTGCGGCGCAGCAGTGTGGAGGTACGGACAGGGCAGCCGCGGGACCAGCGGGACGAGTAGAACGGGACGGCACCGATGGCCACGGAATACGGACAGGGCTACGCGCACGGAGACGGGCACGGGTACGACAGGTACGACGGCGGGCTCGGCCACGGGCATGACAGCGGCCTCGGCCACGGGCATGACGGCGGGCTCGGGTACGGCAGCGGCCTCGGCCTCGGTCTCACCGGGGAGCGCCGGCGCCGGCTGCCGGCCGGGCTGCGGGCGCCGTTCGAGGCGCGCAGCTGGCGTGAGTTCGGGTACGTGCTGCTGAGCCTGCCGATCGGGATCCTGCTGTTCGTCTACGCCGTCACGATGGTGTCGCTGGGGGCGGGCCTGCTGGTGACGTTCCTCGGCGTTCCGGTGCTGGCGGCGGGACTGGCCGGCTGCCGGGGGTTCGGGGCGCTGGAGCGGGCCCGGGCGCGCGGGATGCTGCGGCTGGAGGTGGCCGACCCGGAGCCGCTGCGGATGAGGAAGCAGGGCGTGCTGGCCTGGATGGGAGCCGTGCTGAAGAGCGGCACCTCGTGGCGGACGCTGCTGTACGCGGTGGTGCAGTTCCCGTGGTCGGTGTTCTCCTTCGTCGTCGCCGTGACCTTCTGGGCCTACGGCTGGGCCCTGCTGACGTACCCCCTGTGGTTCTGGGTCTTCCCGGTGTACGCCGGTCAGGGCGGGCTCCAGCTGTACGGCGACTCGACGCACAGCGTCTACCTCGACAACCCCTTCGAGATCACCGTCACCGCGCTGGTGGGGCTGCTGTTCACGCTGGCCACGCCGTGGATCGTGCGGGCGCTGACGATGGTGGACCGGCTGCTGGTGCACGGCCTGCTGGGGCCGTCGCGGCTGTCGGCGCGGGTGGTGGAGCTGGAGTCGGACCGGGGGGTCGTGGTCGACACGGCCGCCGCCGACCTGCGGCGCATCGAACGCGACCTGCACGACGGGGCGCAGGCGCGGCTGGTGGCGCTGGCCATGGATCTGGGTCTGGCGAAGGAGAAGCTGACGGAGGATCCGCAGGCGGCGGCGCGGATGGTGGACGAGGCGCACGGCGAGGTGAAGACGGCGCTGCAGGAACTGCGGGACCTGGCCCGCGGCATACACCCGGCGGTGCTGACCGACCGCGGCCTGGACGCCGCGCTGTCGGCCGTCGCCTCCCGGTGCACGGTGCCGGTGCAGGTGGAGGTCGACCTGACGGAACGGCCCGCGCCCGCCATCGAGGGCATCGCCTACTTCACCGTCTCCGAACTGCTGCAGAACATCAGCAAGCACTCGCGGGCCACGTGGGCCGCGGTGGACGTGTGGCGGGTGGACGGCCGGCTGCTGGTGCAGGTCGTCGACAACGGCATGGGCGGCGCCGACGTCTCCGCGGGCTCGGGCCTCGCCGGGCTGGCGGAACGCCTGGACGCGGTCGACGGGATCCTGATCGTGGACTCCCCGGCGGGCGGTCCGACCCGGGTGACGGCGGAGCTGCCGTGGCGGGGGGAGCGGGCGCTGGGGTGACCGGCCGCGCGGAGGCGCCGGCGGTAGGTGCGGGGTTCGAGGTGCAGACGTGCGCCTCGGGCCCCGCCTCGGTGTGCGGGGTTCGAAGTGCGGGTGTGCGCCTCGGGCCCCGCCTCGGGTGCGCGGCCCGCCCGCCCGAGGCACACGCCCGACCGGATTCGTGCCGCCCGTGCACGGCATGGCTGGAATGCTGGAATGCTGGACCACTGGACCGCAGAAGCAGTGCGGAGGCATTCGGGCGTGGGGGGCCGGGGATCGTGGAGGACAGGGTGCGAGTGGTCATCGCCGAGGATTCAGTGCTGCTCAGGGAGGGCCTGACCCGGCTGCTGACCGACCGCGGGCACGATGTCGTCGCCGGGGTCGGCGACGGGGAAGCGCTGGTCAAGACCATCACCGAGCTGGACGCGGAGGGTGCGCTGCCGGACGTCGTGGTCGCGGACGTGCGGATGCCGCCCACGCACACGGACGAGGGGGTGCGGGCCGCCGTGCAGTTGCGCAAGGCGCATCCCGGGCTCGGTGTGCTGGTGCTGTCGCAGTACGTGGAGGAGCGGTACGCCACGGAACTGCTGGCCGGGTCCAGTCACGGCGTCGGCTACCTGCTCAAGGACCGGGTCGCCGAGGTGCGGGAGTTCGTGGACGCGGTGGTGCGGGTGGCCCGCGGGGGCACCGCGCTCGACCCCGAGGTGGTGGCGCAGCTGCTCGGGCGCAGCCGTAAGCAGGACGTGCTCGCCGGGCTGACCCCGCGTGAGCGGGAGGTCCTGGGGCTGATGGCCGAGGGGCGCACGAACTCCGCCATCGCGCGGCAGCTCGTGGTGAGCGACGGGGCCGTGGAGAAGCACGTCAGCAACATCTTCCTCAAGCTCGGGCTGTCGCCGAGCGACGGGGACCACCGGCGTGTTCTGGCCGTCCTCACCTACCTGAACTCCTGATCCCGGGCCGTCCGGACCGCCCGCCCCCGCTGACGACGGCCCGGCCTCCGTCCGGTCCGGAACCGGACAACGACGGGGGAGCGTCTTCAACGTGAGCGCCGAGGGCGGGATCATGAGAAGTGAGGGCGTCGCTGCGTCCCGAATCCGCGTCCATCATGCGAATGGCCGAGGGAAGGCGGCCCTTACGGACGTAGGGTTGATGTTGGGAGGGCCTGCGGGAAGGCCGGTCCCAGACAGCCGCCTCGAGGGAGGTCCAGTTCAGTGACCAGCCAGGTCAGCAGGACAGCGGAGCAGGTCGACGACGCCGTCGTGGGAGAGCAGCGCAATCCGGCGGAAACGAAGGACGTACGCCGACTGGACCGGGTGATCATCCGGTTCGCGGGTGACTCGGGTGACGGGATGCAGCTCACCGGTGACCGTTTCACGTCGGAGACGGCGTCGTTCGGCAACGACCTGTCGACGCTGCCGAACTTCCCCGCCGAGATCCGCGCTCCCGCAGGCACCCTGCCGGGCGTGTCGTCGTT
>NZ_JBIRUY010000011.1:0-204235 GCF_044335305.1 Streptomyces sp. NPDC020490
GCCGCGATCTGGCACAACAACGCAACCAACGCACCGATCACCCGGTCACTGATCGCCTATGACCACTGACCGGAGATCGGACTTACTCGTCTAGGAGGCCTGCGGGACGCCTGGGACGTCGAGCGGAGGCAGCGTCGCGGCGATCCGTTCGGCGAACGCGACGGGATGCTGGAGGGCGCCGAGATGGCCGCCGGGGAACTCCGCGAACCCGCCGCCGGTCCGCTCGGCGACGAACCCGGCGGTGCGGTGCAGCAGTTGGCCGCGGGAGTCGGAGCCGGCGGCCAGGGTGAGACGCCCGGCCGCGGCGGCGAGGGCGTCCAGGTCCGGCTGGTGGGAGGTGAACCGGCGCAGGACGTGGACGACGAAGAGGGCCATGGGATCGGTCAACTCCTGCTCCCGCGTGCGGGGTTGCCCCGGCTCGACCTCGGGAGGCGCCGCGCCGGTCAGTCCGGCGGTCAGCCGGGCGGCGGCGGCCGCGAGCCCGGCGGCACGATAGGTGTCGTACACCTCCCGGAACACGGACAGTTGCCGGTCCCCGTCCGGCAGTACGCCCACGCACGGCGGCTCGTGCGCGATCACGTGCCGCAGCCGGTGCGGATGCCGGGCCAGCAGGTCGAGCGCCGCGATGGCGCCCGAGCTCATGCCGAGGACGTATCCCGGCTCGCCCTCGGTGAGCGTCTCCTCGAGGACCCGGTGCGCTCCCTCGCTCCACTCCTCGACCCGCTGGTCGGCGACCGGCTGCCCGAGCCGGCCGTGCGCGAGGCCGAGGGGGTCGTAGGTGACGACGGTGAAACGGCCGGCGAGCGCGTCGACCAGGGGGCCGAGGCCCATGGGGTGCCCGGAGCCGCCGGGCACGATCAGCAGGACGGGGCCGTGGCCGCGTACGTCGTAGTGGAGTTCAGTCATGGTCCGCGCCCTCTCGTGGCCAGTTCTCCAGCAGTACGTGCAGTGCGTCGACGGCCCTGTCCCACGAGCTGTGCACGTCGCGCGGGGCGCCGAAGCCCCCGGAGGCCTCCAGGGCGCAGTAGCCGTGGAAGGTGCTGCGCAGCAGGCGGACCGCGTCGGTGAGGTCGGGTTCCTCCAGCCCGTAGGCGCGGAGCATGCCGTAGGTGATCTCGGCGGTGCGGGCGAGGACGGGAGAGGCGGCGACGAGGGCCTCGTCGATCCGTATCTGGGTGGCGGCGTAACGGCCCGGCCGTTCCAGGGCGTACGCGCGGTAGGCGCCCGCGAAGGCCGCCAGCGCGTCCTTGCCGGCCCGGCCCGCGACGGCCGCGGCGATCCGGTCGACCATCTCGGCCCCGGCGAAGAACGCCAGGCGGGTGCGCAGGTCCTGGAGGTTCCGGACGTGCGAGTACAGGCTCGCGTCCTTGACCCCGAAGTGCCGGGCCAGCGCGGACAGGGTCACGTTCTCGAACCCGGCCTCGTCCGCGAGGTCGGCGGCCGCGGCGACGAGACGCTCGGCGGTGAGTCCAGCGCGGACCATGGGCGACCTCCGGAAGCCAACCTAGGGCCACTAGGTGAAAGCCTAGTGCACACAGGCAGTGCCCTGCCTGCGGGATTTGGCCTCCGGGGTTCGGCCTCCGGGGTTCGGCCCCCGGGATTCGGCCCTCGGGATTTTGCCGAACCGGCAACAGCCCTCGCGGCGGCCCGTGTTCCTGCCGAAGGATCGCCGTGTGCGCACCCGACGCGCGCAGCCGGATCGACAGCACGGAGGAGTCATGCCGCAGTCCGCCCGGGCCACGGGTCTCACCCATCGCCTGGTCCCCTCGCCCGCCGGCCGGATCCACCTGGTGGAGCAGGGCACCGGGCCGCTGGTGCTGCTGGTGCACGGGTTCCCGGAGTCCTGGTACTCCTGGCGCCACCAGCTGCCGGTGCTGGCCGCGGCCGGATACCGCGCGGTCGCCGTCGACGTCCGCGGCTACGGGCGTTCCTCCAGGCCGGAGGAGGTCGCCGCGTACCGGATGCTCGACCTGGTCGAGGACAGCGTCGCCGTGGTGCGGGCGCTCGGCGAGGAGACCGCGGTGATCGTCGGGCACGACTGGGGAGCGGGCATCGCCGCGCACTCCGCCCTCGTCAGGCCGGACGTCTTCCGCGCAGTCGGACTGCTCAGCGTCCCGTACACGCCACCCGGCGGTCCGCGGCCCAGCGAGGTCTTCGCGCGGATGGGCGGCGACGAGGAGTTCTACGTCTCCTATTTCCAGCAGCCCGGCCGGGCGGAGGCCGAGATCGAACCCGACGTCCGCGGCTGGCTCGCCGGCTTCTACGCCGCCTTCTCCGCCGGCACCATGCCCGCACCCGGCACCCCGGACCCGCACTTCGTCAGCCGCGGGGGGACGCTGCGCGACCGGTTCCCCGCCGGCCGGCTGCCCGCCTGGCTCGGCGAGCACGAACTCGACTTCTACGCAGGGGAGTTCGAGCGGACCGGCATGCGCGGCGCGCTCAACCGCTACCGGAACATGGACCGGGACTGGGAGGACCTCACCGACTTCCACGGCAAGCCCCTCACCCAGCCGTCCCTCTTCGTCGGCGGAGCACTGGACGCCTCCACCACCTGGCTGGCCGAGGCGATCGAGGCCTACCCCACCACCCTGCCCGGCCTGCTCTCCTCCCACATCCTCGACGACTGCGGCCACTGGCTCCAACAGGAACGCCCCGACCAGGTCAACACCCTCCTGACCGACTGGCTGACGGCCCTGCCCGCCTGAGCCCCTGGGCTTGCTCGCCGGGTGCACAACCGGGGGAGGCGTCGGCCGGGCCGCGGCGACGCCGGTCCTGCTTGTCGGTGCCCTGGGGGACGGTGGCGCGCGGGTCCGGGACGGCGGGAGCCGTGCGGGGCCTGTGCCGTGCCGATCCGGGCGAACCCGCGCAGGACGCCGCCGCGGCCGGGCGGCTGGGTGCCGCCGGCCGCGGGGTTGCGCAGGGCCGTCCCGTCAGCTGGTTTCCGTGAAGACGAAGGAGAACTCCGTCGGCTCGGGCCACAGGAAGTAGTGGGGCAGGGGGCCGGGGCCGCAGGACTGGGAGCCGATGCCGTGCCGGCGGTGGTCGAGGTTGACCCACACCGTGTCGCCGGGTGTGAGATCGCTCAGGTGCTGGGCCGCGTCCAGTTGCTCGTTCGTCCAGCGCCGGGCGCTGAAGGAGAACTCCGGGTCGCCCTCGACGCGCAGGCCGCCGAGCTGGGCCCAGCGGACGTCGGCGCGGGCGCCGTTCTCCTGCGGGCGGACGTACGGCGTCTGCAGGTCGTCGATCGTGGACGTCCAACGGCCCAGCCGCGAGGCCGACCTGGTGTCGGGGTACGCCTCGCCGGGGCCGCCGCCGTGCCACGTCACCGAGTCCGCGTGGGCCAGGCCGAAGCGGATGCCCAGCCGCGGCAGCGGCACCGTCCAGTCGCCCTCCGGGGTCACGGACACCGTCAGCCGCAGCCGGCCGCCGTCGGACGTCCAGCGGTACACGGTGTCCAGGCCCACCTCCCAGGCGGCCGGTGCCACCCGGGTCCGCACGGTGAGCGCGTCGTCGCCCGCCTCCACGGCGTCCAGCCGGTGCCGCATGCGGTGCAGGCCGAACTTGCGCCAGAGCAGACCGAACCGGACGTCGCTCTGCCAGGGGGCGCCGTCGTCGTTGTCGGTGGGCGCCCGCCACACGTCGAGCCGCAGGCCGGTGACCTCCACGCCGCCCACGGCCTTCAGCGCGCCGGTGCGGGCGTCGAAGGAGGCCGGACCGAGCGTGATCAGCCGCTCGGCGAGGACGGGGCGGGCGGTGGCCGCGACGGACGGCAGCGAACGCGCCGCCACCGGTACCTGGCCCCAGGCCACCTCGTGGCCCCGGGGCGCCCACGTGGTGCCGGCGGCCAGCAGCGCCCGTACCGTCCACCGCGTCTCCGCGCCGCCTGCCGCCTCCGCGGGCGGCTCGGGCAGCTTGACCTCGGCCGTCTCGCCGGGCGCGAGGGCGGGCACCGACAGCGGGCCGGACTGCACCGTCTCGCCGTCCACCTGGTACGACCACTCGAACGCCAGCGCCGACAGATCGGCGAAGTCGTACCGGTTGGTCACCCGTACGGTCCCGCCGGTGCCGTCGCCCTCGATGCGGACGGGCTCGATGACCTTCTTGTACTCCAGCAGGCCGGGGGAGGGCCGCCGGTCGGGGAACAGCAGGCCGTCGCAGACGAAGTTCCCGTCGTGCAGCTCCTCGCCGAAGTCGCCGCCGTAGGCGAAGCCCAGTTCCGGGTGGGCGATGCCGTGGTCGATCCACTCCCAGACGAACGCGCCCTGCAGCCGGTCGTGGGACTCGAACAGCTTCTGGTAGTCGGCCAGTCCGCCGGGGCCGTTGCCCATGGCGTGGGCGTACTCGCACAGGATGAAGGGGAGTTCACGCCGCTTGTGGGGGCCGCCGTCCAGGCCGCGGCCGATGCGCTCGACCTCTTCGTGGGAGGCGTACATCCGCGAGTACACGTCCGTGTCGCGGCAGGTGACGTCGCCCTCGTAGTGCACCAGGCGCGAGGCGTCGCGGCCGCGGATCCACTCCGCCATCGCGGTCAGCCCGCGCCCGGTGCCGGCCTCGTTGCCCAGGGACCAGACGACGACCGACGGGTGGTTCTTGTCGCGCTCGACCATGCGGGCGGCGCGGTCCAGCAGGGCCGGGGTCCAGCGGTCGTCGTCGACGGGGTTGTCGCGCCAGTCCTGCTCGACGAAGCCGTGCGTCTCCAGGTCGCACTCGTCGATCACCCACAGGCCCAGCTCGTCGCACAGGGCCAGGAACGCGGGGTGCGGCGGGTAGTGCGAGGTGCGCACGGCGTTGACGTTGTGCCGCTTCATCAGCAGCACGTCCTCGCGCATCGTCTCCAGGTCGAGCGCGCGGCCCCGCTCCGGATGCCACTCGTGCCGGTTGACGCCCTTGAACAGGACCGCCTTCCCGTTGACCTTGATCAGGCCGTCCTGGAGGGCGACCGTGCGGAAGCCGACGCGCAGCGGCACCCGCTCGCCCCCGGTCGCCAGCACACCGTCGTACAGCCGCGGGACCTCCGCCGACCACGGCTCGACGGGGACCGTCACCGTCTCGCCGGTGGCGACGTCGACGTCCAGCTCCGGGACGGTCACCCGGCCGGCGACGTCGGAGTCGACGCGCAGCGTGCCCTCGCCGGTGACGTGGTCGTAGGAGGCGTGCACGAAGAAGTCCCCGGCGGCGCCGGCCGGGCGGTGCAGCAGCGTCACGTCACGGAAGATGCCGGGCAGCCACCACTGGTCCTGGTCCTCCAGGTACGAGCCCGCCGACCACTGGTGCACGCGCACCGCGAGCACGTTGCCGGACGGCTTCAGCAGCCGGCCGACCGCGAACTCGTGCGGCAGCCGGGATCCCTTGAAGTCGCCGATGTCCGTGCCGTTGAGCCAGACGCGGGCACAGGACTCCACGCCGTCGAAGCGCAGCACCGCGTCGCCGTCCGCCGGCCAGTCCGCCGGCAGGTCGAAGACGCGCAGGTGGTCCCCGGTCGGGTTCTCGGTCGGCACCCGCGGCGGGTCGACCGGGAAGGGGTAGAGGTGGTTGGTGTAGATCGGGGAACCGTGGCCCTGGAGCACCCAGTGACCGGGGACGGACACCTCCGCCCAGTCCCCGGTGTCGTGTCCGGGTACGGCGAAGGAGTCGTCCTCGGCGTCGGCGGTCGGCGACAGACGGAATCGCCAACGGCCGTTCAGGGAGAGGGACGCCGCGTCCGAGGAGGCGTACCAGGCGCGGGGCGGCAGGGCCCCGCGGCCCGGGGAGACGTCCTCGACGTGGTCGACGGCGGCGGTGGTGCGGAAAGACATCGGTCTCCAGGTCGTGAGATGAGAGGGAGCGGCGTCAGCCCTTGATGCCGGTCTGGGCGATCCCCTGCACCAGCCAGCGCTGGAGGAAGAGGAAGACGAGCAGCAGGGGCAGGATGGACAGGGCGGTCGCCATGAAGATCAGGTGGTAGTTGACGGTCTGGTTGGTCATGTACGACGACAGCGCGACCTGCACCGTCCAGGCGCTGGGGTCCTGGCCGATGACCAGCGGCCACAGGAACGAGTTCCAGCCGTTGATGAAGGTGATCGTCGCGATCGCCGCGAAGAAGTTCAGCGAGTTGGGCACCACGACGCGCCAGTACGCGCCCCAGTAGCCCAGCCCGTCCACGCGCGCCGCCTCCTCCAGCTCCTTCGGGAACCCCAGGAAGTACTGCCGGAAGAGGAAGCAGGTGAAACCGCTGAACAGGCCCGGCACGATCAGACCGCGGTAGCTGTCCACCCAGCCGAGGGACGACACCAGCACGAAACTGGGGACGAAGGTGACGGCCGTCGGCACCATCAGGGTGAACAGGACGCCGTAGAAGACCTTGTTCGCGTGCCGGTAGGGGATGCGGGCCAGGCCGTAGCCGGCCAGCGAGCACACGAACAGGGTGCCGACGGTGTGCAGGACGCCCACGATCATCGAGTTCACCATCGACTGGCCGAAGTCGACCGTCGCGTCGTGGAACGGCTCGGTGATGTTGCCCCACTGGATGTCGGTGGGGAAGAACTTCCAGTTCTCGCCGGTGATCTCCGGGTCGGTGGACAGGGCGTTGCGGATCAGCAGGTAGAAGGGGACGAGGAAGAGCAGGGCGGCGACGCTGGTGGCGACGTAGAGGCCGGTGGAGCTCATCACCGAGCCGCCGCGCCCGGGCCGCCGGGTCTTCCCGGTCTTCGCGGTCCCGGACGCGCGGGTGTTCCCGATCTCGGGTGCGGTGGTGGTCACTTGGACTCGTCCCCCCTTCCGAAGCCCATGAACTTGCCCTGGAACAGGGTCACGACGCAGATCAGCGCCGTGAGGATCACCGCGCCGGCGCTGCCCTTGCCGTAGTTCTGGTCCTGGCCGAGCGCGGTGTAGTACAGCTCGACGAGCGGGGGACGGCCCCAAGTCGTCTTGGCCAGCAGGTTGAAGAACTCGTCGAACGCCTGGTAGGCGGCCACCAGCAGCAGCAGGATCACCGCCGTGGAGGTGGCGCGCAGCTGCGGCAGCGTGATGTGCCGGAAGGTCTGCCAGCCCCGCTTGGCGCCGTCGATGGCGGCGGCCTCGTACAGCTCCTGCGGGATGTTCTGCAGCGCCGCCAGGAACAGGATCATGTAGAAGCCGGACTGCAGCCACAGCCGCGCGGTGACGATGACCAGCCAATACCACGGCGGGTCGGGGTTGGCGAGCCAGGCGATGTTCTCCACGCCGAACCAGCCGAGGACGGTGTTCGCCAGACCGAAGCGCACCCCGCTGAACAGGGACATCTTCCAGATCAGCGAGGCGGCGACGTAGGAGCACGCCGTCGGCAGGAAGAACACCGACCGGTAGAACGCCCGCATGAACCGCAGCCGGTTCACCAGCAGCGCCAGACCCAGCGACAGCGCCCAGGTGGTGGGCACGATGAAGGCGGCGAAGACGGTGAAGGTGACCAGGGAGCCGGTGAACCCCCCGTTCGTCAGGATCTCCCGGTAGTTGCCCAGGCCCACGAAGTCGCTGGGCGTGACGGTGAAGCGGGCCTCGAAGAAGCTGAGGTAGACGCTCCAGCCGATGGGGACGTAGACGAAGACGATCAGCCCGATCAGGAACGGGCTCGTGAACAGCCAGAAGTTGAACGTGCGGTTGCCCCGCCAGGCCCCCCGCGGCCGGGCCTGCTCGGCCCCGGCCGGGGAGGTGCTCGCGAGGTCGCGCGTCGTGGTCGTCGACATGTCGTGGTCCGCCCGGCGGCCTATCCGAACAGCTTCTTCAGCTCGGCGCCGACCGTCTTGTCGCACCTGTCGAGCGCGGCCTCCGGGTCACCGCCCTTGCGGACGCAGTCGGCGAAGAGGTCCTCGGTGGCGGTGATCATGGCCTGGGTCCAGCCGATGTTGTCGAAGTGGCCGTAGTCGTTGAAGAGCTTCACGCCCTCGGCCGGCAGTCCCGACTTCAGCTTGGCGGCGGACCGGGCGAGGGAGGCGCGTGGCGGGATGTGGAAGCCGTACGACAGCGCCCAGTCCTCCTGGTACTTCTTCTGGTCGATCCACAGCCACTTCACGTACTCCTTGGCCGCGTCGACGTTCTTGCCCTTGGCGTTGACGAACATCGACCAGCCGCCGTTGTAGACCGACGGCTTGCCCGCGTCGGTGACCTTCGGGAACGGCATGATGCCGAGGTCGTCGCCGAGGGTCTGCTGGAACTGCGGCATGGCCCACATGCCGCAGAACTGGATCGCGCACAGGCCCTGGTTGAGCGCGGAGGGGTCCCAGAAGTCGGCCGGGGCGTCCAGCAGCAGGTGGCCGCTGGTGAACAGCTTGCGCATCTTCTTCAGGCCCTCGACGACGCCGTCCGTGTGGTAGGCGATCTGGTTCTTGTCGTCGAGCGTGTCCGCGCCGGCCGACCAGATCAGCGGGTTGATCACCGCGTGCAGGTCGTTGCCCAGGAAGACGCCCTTGACCTTGCTGGTGGTCAGCTTGGCGGCGGCCTCCAGCAGTTCGTCCAGCGTGGTCGGCGGCTCGATGCCCGCCTTCTCCAGCAGCGACTTGCGGTAGAAGAAGAACTGCGGGTCGTCGATCATCCGGACGCCGTATATCTTGCCGTCCACCGTGTGGGACCGGATGTCGGCCTGGTTGAAGTCGTCCTTCACCGGCTCGATGATGTCGGTCAGGTCCGCCACCTGCCCGCTCCTGACGAGCTGGATCTGCGGGTGGAACTCGAACAGGTCCGGTGCCTGCTTGGTCAGCAGCGAGGCGAACAGCTTGCTCTCGAAGTTCGAGCCGGTGATCCACTGCGTGGTCACGTTCGCCCCGTCGTACGCCTTCGCGTACCGCTTGATCGCCTGCTCCGTCCCGGCCTCGCCGTAGGCGTGGAAGTACTGGACGAGCTGCTTGCCCGAACCGGATCCGCCGCCCCGCCCGTTGTTGCTGCCGCACGCGGCCAGCGTGCCGGCGGCGGCCATGCCCGCGGCGGCCCGGAAGAGCGATCGGCGGGACCAGTTGCTGTTGCTCGTTGCCGACATGCTGACGTCCTTGTCTCGAGTACGGCTGCGGCTCCACGGCTTCGGTGCGACGCCGGCCGACAGGGTCGGTGCTGGCCCGAAATTGCCGTGCGGTGCCGGACGTTAACCTTCGGATAATGCTTCGGCAAGGGGTTGGACGAAGTCTGCGCCAAACGTTGCGCCCGGTTCGGGATGACGAACGGGACGGCGACCGAGGGGGCGTGCGGGGGCGGCCCGGGCGGCGTGCGCGCGGCGACCAGGGAGGTGTGCGGGCGGCGACCCGCGAGCGTGCGGGCGGCCCCCAGGGGGCGTGCGAACGGCGACCGGGAGAGCGTGCGGGCGGCCACCCCGGGGGTGCCGGACCCGCCGTCAGGAAGGCGGTGCGGTACGGCTGCGCGCGGAGCCGGCGCGCTTGGCGGCGGTCCGCTGCCCGACCGACTGGAGCGCGCCCTCCAGCGCGAACGTCGCCGCGCCCAGGCACACCGGATCGGTCGGGATGGGGGACAGGACGATCCCGGTGGCGGCCAGCGGACGCCTGAGCGCGTGCCGGGCGACGGCCTCGCGCACCTCGTCCAGCAGCGGCTCGCCGAGCCGGGCGGCGACCCAGCTGCTGAGCACGACCACCTCGGGGTTGAGCAGGTTGACCAGGTCGGCGATGGCGGCGCCCAGGTAACGGGCGGTGTCCCGGACGACCTTGACCGCCACCGGGTCGTCCGCGGCGACCCCGCGGGCCAGCGCGTCGACGGTGGCCGTCTGGTCCTCCGGGTGCAGCAGCGGGCTCCGCGGGCTCAGCTCGCGCAGGTTCTGCATGATGCCGGGGGCGCCGACGTACGTCTCCACGCAGCCGTGGTTGCCGCAGTGGCACAGCCGCCCGTCCAGCACGAGCGTGGTGTGCCCCCACTCGCCGGCGCTGTTGCTCACCCCCCGGTGCAGTCCGCCGCCCAGCACCAGACCGGCGCCGACGCCGGTGCCGAGGTTGACCACCACGGCGTCCTCGCGCCCTCGCGCGGCGCCGAACCACAGCTCGGCGACCGCGCAGGCGCGCAGCGGGTTGTCCAGGTACAGGGGATAGGCGACGTGCTCGGCGAGCAGGTCGAGCAGGGGCACGTCGTGCCAGTCCCAGTTGGCCGCGTACTCGGCGACGCCGGTGTCCCGGTCCACCTGCCCCGGCACGCTCACGCCGACGCCGAGCACCCGTGCGCCCTCCACGCCGGCCTGCGCGACCACCGCGCCGACGGCCGCCGCGACATGGGCGACGACCTGCTCGGGGCGGCGCTCGCCGGGGCGCACGTCCTCGTCGGCGCGGGACAGGACGTTCAGCGCCAGGTCGAACAGCTCGACCCGGACGTACGTCTCCGCGATGTCGACGCCGATCAGCGCGCCGCCGGACGCGTTGACGGCCACCAGGCCGCGGGGCCGGCCGCCGGCCGAGTCCTCGAACCCGACCTCCGTGATCATGCGGAGGTCCAGCAGCTCGCCGACCAGGGTGGCGACGGTGGCGAGGCTGAGCCCGGTGGCCGCCGCCAGCTCCTGCCGGGAGGTCGGGGACTCGGCGATGATCTGGCGCAACACCTCGTAGCGGTTCGCGGTGCGGATGTCACGTGATGTGCGCTTCACCGGATCGGCCCCCGTCCCTTCGTCCGTGCCGCCGGGCACATCGGCACCGGCGCCCGCAAATCTATGGGCTGCGGAGACTTTCGACAAGGGGTTAGGAAAGGGGCTGAAGAAAGTCGGGAGGCCGACGGACGGAGCCGTGGCCGGCGCGACCCGGGCCGGGGAGTCTCACAGGCTCAGCACATCCTGCACGAAGGCGTTGGCGAACTTGCCGCCGGGGTCGAGGGCGGTCGCCAGGTCCCGGAAGTCGGGCAGCCGCGGGTACCTCGCCCGCAGGCCGGGCGCCGGGACGGTGAACACCTTGCCCCAGTGCGGCCGCGCGCCGAAGGCGTCCAGCGCCTCCTCCACCCGCCGCACGGCCGGCAGCACCGCCGCCGTGTCCGCCACCCAGGTGAAGTGCAGCGCGACCGAGTCACGGCCGTGCGCCGGGCTGAGCCACTGCGCGTCGGCGGCCACCGTGCGCACCTCGCACGTCTGCAGGACGGGGGCGACATGCGCCCGGACGGCGTCGAGCGCGTGCAGCGCGTCGAGGGCGTGCGGCAGCGGCAGCAGGTACTCGGACTGCAGCTCGTCCCCGCTGCTCGGGGTGAACTCGGCCCGGAAGTGCGGCAGTCGCTCGTGCCACGGCCCCGGCACCCCGAACTGCTCGGTGCAGTTGGCCGCGGGCATGCCCGGCACCGGGTGCATCGGCTCGGTGGCGGGCGCGGCCCAGGGGAAGGCGGGCGCCGGCCGGTCGGTGCGCCGCTTCAGCCACACCTGACGGAAGCCGGGCTCCCGCCAGTCGGTGAACAGGCTCACGCTGTACGCCGAGGCCGCGACCGCCTCGAAGTCCAGCCCCGCCAGCGGCAGTTCGGTGAAGACGTACTGCTCGACCCGGTACGCCGGTTCCAGGTCGAGGGTGAGCGCGGTGACGACGCCGAGGGCGCCGAGGGAGGTCACGGCGCCGCCGAAGCGGGCGTCGCCGCGGGCGATCCGCACGGTCGTACCGTCCGCCGTGACCAGCTCCACCTCGCGCACCGGCGCCGCCAGCGAGCCGTTGGTGATCCCCGAGCCGTGCGTGCCGGTGGCGACCGACCCGGCCACCGAGATGTGCGGCAGCGACGCCATGTTGGGCAGCGCCAGCCCGTGGGCGTGCACCGTGCGCGCCAGTTCGGCGTACCGGACGCCGCCCGAGACCCGCACCGTACGGGCCGCCCGGTCCACGTCGATCTCGGGCGGCAGCCCGGCGACCGAGAGCAGGACGCCCCCGGCGCCCGGCTCGGCGATCAGGTTGAAGGAGTGCCCGCTGCCGAGCACCCGCACCTTCCGGCTGCCGGCCACCAGGGCCCTGAGCGCGTCGAGCGAGCGTGGCCGGTGCAACTCCCCGACCGTGTAGGTGATGTTGCCCGCCCAGTTGGTGACCGTCTCCGACATCCCTGCCGTCCCTCCCGCGGAAGTGCGTGTGCGTTGACCCTCTCATCCGCCGCCGCCTACCGTAGGAAGCGGTTTCCCCTCCGGAAGGTCACTCTCCTTGCCCGAGCGTCCGCAGGCCCTGTTCGCCATGACCGCCGTCAACGTTCCCCAGATCTTCCCGGCCGAGGTGCTGGCGCGGCTGCGGGCGAGCCTCGACATCGACCCCGGCGTGGTGGCCGAGGACTTCACCGCGCCGGGCGTCCGCGA
Organism: Streptomyces sp. NPDC020490; assembly: GCF_044335305.1. NCBI lineage: Bacteria > Bacillati > Actinomycetota > Actinomycetes > Kitasatosporales > Streptomycetaceae > Streptomyces > Streptomyces sp. NPDC020490. The sequence goes on from NZ_JBIRUY010000011.1 coordinate 12,239, forward strand.
GACGCTCGCCCGCGCCGAGATCCTCGTCACCGGGTGGGGCTGCCCCCGGCTGGACGCGGCCGTCCTCGACGCCGCCCCGAGACTGCGCGCGGTGCTGCACGCGGCCGGCTCGGTCAAGGGCTTCCTGACCCCCGAGGTCTGGCGGCGCGGCATCGCGGTCTCCTCGGCGGCCGTCGCCAACGCCGCACCGGTCGCCGAGTACACCCTCGCCATGATCCTGCTGGCCGGTAAGGACGTCTTCGCCCGGCGCGAGCGCCTGCGCGCCGAGCGCGTCTCGCCCGGCTGGGACCTCGTCCCCGGCATCGGCAACAACGGCCGCCGCGTCGGCGTCGTCGGCGCCTCCCGGACCGGCCGTCGCGTCATCGAACTGCTGCGCCCCTTCGACCTGCGCGTGACCCTCACCGACCCCTACGTCGACGAGGCCGGCGCCGCCGCGCTCGGCGTCCCGCTGCTGCCGCTCGACGAGCTGCTGCGCACCTCGCAGACCGTCACGCTGCACGCCCCCGCCACACCCGAGACGCACCGGATGATCGGCCGCCGCGAGCTGGCCCTGATGCCGGACGGGGCGGTGCTGATCAACACCGCGCGCGGCGCCCTCGTCGACCACGACGCCCTCGCCGGCGAACTGCGCACCGGCCGCCTCACCGCGGTCCTCGACGTCACCGACCCCGAGCCGCTGCCCGCCGACTCCCCCCTGCTCGACCTGCCGGGCGCCTTCGTCACCCCCCACCTCGCGGGCTCCCAGGGCAACGAGCTGGCCCGCCTCGGCGCGTCGGTGGCCGCGGAGGCCGAGCGCCTGGTGACCGGCGAGGGCCTGGCGCACGCGGTGGACCCGAGGATGCTGGAGCGGGAGGCGTGAGGGGCGGCGTCCGGTCCACGGCGGGATCCCGAGGCGGGGCGGCACAGGTCGACGGTCGTGATTCCGATGCGGATTTCGTCGTGTCGAGCGAGTCCAGGCGATGTAATCGACTTGATCATGGTCAGTCTCATGCGGAATCGGTAGTCTGCGGCGCATGACGTCCACGCAGCTGCCCGCCGTCCTTCCCGAGACCGACGTGACCCGGCATCGCCGCCTGCGCGAGCAGGGGAGCCGGGAGCGGGCCGACCTGGAGGCGATCCTGGACGCCGGGTTCGTCTGTCATCTCGGAGTGGTGGTGGACGGTCGGCCGATGGTCGTGCCGACCGTGTACGGGCGCAGCGAACGGGAGCTCTACGTCCACGGGTCCGTGGCCAGCCGCAGCCTCGCCAGCGACACCCCGGTCTGCGTCACCGTCACGCACGTCGACGGGCTGGTCCTCGCCCGTTCCGTCTTCGAGCACGGCGTCAACTACCGCAGCGCGATGATCCACGGCATCCCCCGCAAGGTCACCGACCCCGACGAGAAGCTCGCGGGCCTGCGCCGGCTCACCGAGCACGCGGCGCCGGGGCAGTGGACGTACGCCAGACAGCCCAGCCGCCGGGAACTCGCCGCGACCGTCCTGCTCGCCCTCAGCCTCGAACAGGCCTCCGTCAAGATCCGCGCCGGCGCCCCCGACGACGGCGACGGACCCGACGCGGAGCTCGGCCTGTGGGCCGGCACCCTGCCGCTGACCTCCACGTGGGGCGCCCCCGTGGCCGACCCGCTGCTGCCCCCGGACATCGCCCCGCCCGCGCACGTCGCACGCCGCGGGGGGACCCGGCACGGCTGACTGCGGGGCGGGAGCTACCGTGAGGAGTCGTACGTCCGAGCGTTGAGGAGAGTCGGGATGGGCAGCCGTACCGCGCTGGTCGAGGATCTGATGGAGCGGTTCCCGCACGTACCGCGGGAAGCCGTCTTCAAGGAGGACCTGCTGCGCGGCGGCGTCGCCTTCGACCCGTCCGCGCTCAGCGACAACGAAAGCGGCGAGGTCAAGCCGAAGTCGTACTTCATCTTCTCCTTCGACCACGGCACCCTGCCCGAACTCGGCGAGGCCGCGCTGCGCCGCCCGCCGGAGGAGATCATCCTCACCGGCGGCCCGTACGGACTGCGCCGCACCGTCGTCTCCGTGCGCGTCAACCCGTCCTCGCCGTACCGCGTCGCCGCCGACGAGGAGGGCATGCTCGGGCTCTACCTCGACGGCAGCCGGATCGCCGACGTGGGCGTGCCGCCGATGCCCGAGTACTACCGGCACACCCTCGCGAACGGGAAGTCGGTGATGGAGGTCGCCCCCACCATCCAGTGGGGCTACCTGATCTACCTGACCGTCTTCCGCGTCTGCCAGTACTTCGGCGCCAAGGAGGAGTGCCAGTACTGCGACATCAACCACAACTGGCGCCAGCACAAGGCGGCCGGGCGCCCGTACACCGGCGTCAAGGACGTGGAGGAGGTGCTGGAGGCGCTGGAGATCATCGACCGCTACGACACCCAGAAGGCCTCCACCGCCTACACGCTCACCGGCGGCGCGATCACCAAGACCGTCGCCGGGCGCGACGAGGCCGACTTCTACGGCCACTACGCCAAGGCCATCGAGGAGCGCTTCCCGGGCCGCTGGATCGGCAAGGTCGTCGCGCAGGCGCTGCCGAAGCCGGACGTGCAGCGGTTCAAGGACTACGGCGTGCAGATCTACCACCCCAACTTCGAGGTGTGGGACCGCCGTCTGTTCGAGCTGTACTGCCCCGGCAAGGAGCGCTACGTCGGCCGCGACGAGTGGCACCGCAGGATCCTCGACTCCGCCGACGTCTTCGGCGCGCGCAACGTCATCCCCAACTTCGTGGCGGGCGTGGAGATGGCCGAGCCCTTCGGCTTCACCACGGTCGACGAGGCCATCGCGTCCACGACCGAGGGCCTGCGCTTCTTCATGTCGCACGGCATCACGCCCCGCTTCACCACCTGGTGCCCGGAGCCCACGACCCCGCTCGGCAAGGCCAACCCGCAGGGCGCCCCGCTGGAATACCACATCCGCCTGCTGGAGGCCTACCGCGCCACCATGGAAGACTTCGGCCTGTCCTCCCCGCCCGGATACGGCCCGCCCGGACCCGGCCGTGCCGTCTTCTCCGTCAGCTCCTTCATGGACAGCCTCCCGGCGGAGGAAGCGGCGGCGGACGAAGCGGCGGACCAACCCGCGGAGGTGTGAGCCGGCGCGGCGGACGGCGGGGGCCCTCGACGGGCAACCGCCGGTAACCGGTAACCGGATGCGAAGCAACCGCTTGTCAGTTGTGTGGAAAACGTGAAAGGCTCTTGTCCTGCCCCGAGGTTCCCCCCAACTCCCTTGCCAATATGGTGAGTTGACCTCGCTTGTGGATGCAGGAGACCCATGCTCGACCTGCCGACCCCGAAGGGCGCCGCCGAGGCCGCGCTCTTCTCGGAGTGCTGGGACGCGGTGCTTTCCTACGCCGATCTGTGCACCTCCGGATCCGCCGCTGCGACGCAGCTGGCCAGGGAGGCGTTCGCACTCGGTATAGGTGAGGCCCGCGCCGCCGACGCCGGCGCCGCCCGAGGCACCGGCCGCCGCCCGTCCCGGCTGCCCGCCATCCCGCAGATGCTGACCGCCGTACGCACCACGGCGGCGGCCTGGGAGGCCGCCGGACGAGGCCACGACCTCGACCCCGACCTGCGGCTGTGGCTCAACTCCGACAAGGCCGCCCGCTACAACGGCCCCCCGCTGCAGCGCCCGCTCGCCCTGCGCGGCCTGCGCGACCTGCAGGAGGCGGACGCCACGCTGCTGTGGCTGGCCGAGGTGGAGGCGCTGCCCCGGTCCGTGGTGGCCCGCCGGCTCGGCCTCGACCCGGCCGCCGTCGGCAGCGAACTCGACCAGGTGCGCGGCCTGTTCCGCGACCGCTGCCACCGCAACCACCTCGACACGCCGATGGACGCGAGCTGCCGCAGCTACGCCCGCCTCCTCGACGCCGTCACCCGGTCGCCCGCCGCCGACATCCCCACCGACCTCTCGCGCCACCTCGCCACGTGCGTGGAGTGCGCCGAGGCCGCCGCCTGCCTGCGCCCGCACGGCGGGCAACTGCCCACCGCCCTGGCCGGCGGCGTGATCGGCTGGGGCGGCCTGGCCTACCTGGAGCGCCGGCGCCGCGCCGCCGAGGTGCGGCTGGGCGCCGGGCGGCCGGAGCGGACCGACGGCGAGGACCGCGAGCCGCGGCCCGGAGCGCAGCGGGCCCGCCTCGTGCGCCACGGGCTCCTCGCCGCGGCCGTCCTGGTGTCGCTGGTGGCGCTGGCCGTGTCGATGATGCCGTTCGGCGGCGCGGACGACGACGCCGCCTCCGCCGACACGTCCGACCGGCAGCCGGTCGCGGTCCCGCAGGGGTCCCTGCCGTCCGGCGCCGGCTCGTCCGCGTCGGCCACCGCGCCCACCCTGGCGCCCGCTACCGCGACCGGGACGCCGACGGGCGGCCACCACAACCCGGACCCGGAACCCCAGGGCACCTCCTCGTCCACGGCCGGTGGCGGCGACGGGCCGTCCGGCGGGGGCGCGACCTGCACGGCCGCCTTCGACCTCGTCAACTCCTGGCCCGACGGTTTCCAGGCCACCGTCTCGGTGACCACCGAGGACGCCCTCGACGGCTGGCGGGTGGCCTGGTCGTTCCGGGACGGCCAGAAGGTCGGCCAGATGTGGGACGCGAGCTTCGCGCAGAACGGCTCCCGCGTCACCGCCACCGCCGCCGACTACAACAAGTCCGTCCCCGCCGGGGGAACCCTCACCTTCGGCTTCCTCGCCTCCTGGCAGAGCAAGAACTCACCGCCGTACCACTTCGAGCTCAACGGACACGCCTGCGCGAAAGCCGGCTGACGTACCGCCGCCACATTCCGGTAAGCCCGCTTCCGGTCCGATGCCCGCCACCAGACTCACGATGTGCGGTCAGCTCCGGTGATCGGCGACCCAGTCAGTAGTCAGGGCCTCCGTGACAGCGACGAGGAGGTCCTGGGGCAGCGGCTGAAGGTGGGACAGGTGGTTCCTGGCCTTGCTCAGGGTCCTCAGACGCGCCTGTTGGTCCGTGGATAGGACCAACAGGCGCGCCGCCCGGGCCAGGTCGCCGATCTCCAGCTCGGCAAGCGGAGCGGCAGGATGCCCGTTCCTCACGCGGTAGGCGGACCTGGCCTGCTCCCGGAAGTAGTCCAACTCGATCTCTCTGCGCAGCAGGGCGGGCACCAGCTCGATCAAAGAGGTGCGGGCCTCCTCCAACAGCGGGAGCAGGACGCGGTTCTGAGCGTGGCACACGAGGATGCGCAGTTCGTTGGATCGCTGGTCGAGGAGACGGTGGGCGAACACGGGACGGATGTGTCCGTCCCAGCTGTCGACGGTCCCAGTCGCCCAGGCGTCAAGTATCTCCGCGGACGGGCTGGAAGCGTGTGCGGTGGACATGCGGCGGAGCCAGTTCCGGTCCACGTCGTCCTCCTGATCGGGCAGCGTGGCGGCCAGCGCGCGGCGGAGGGATGCCACATCACCCCCCTGCCACACCTCGCGCAGCACGAGAGCCCGGTCGACATCGGGACCGCAGACCTCGGCGACGACCGCGTCCGTCACCCGGTCGAGCAGTGCCTGGGCGGCAGTCACCGACGGACGCGGTCGCCAAGCGAGCAGGACCTCACTGTCGAGACGGGTCCAGACCCGCCACCACCAGTGCATGGTGACGTGGTTATGGCTCAGCCCGACGCCGAGGGCCGTGCTGGGCAGGTCCCGCACCCGTGCAGCGAAGAGGAAACGGGGACGCCGTTCCGCCGACAGACCCGACTCCCGGAAGGTGGCATGGGCGGTGCGGAGCAGTTGGCCCATCTCCTCGGCCGAGTGCTCCTCCCAGCCCCGTACCACGACGGTCGGTGGGGAGTCCGGTGCGGAGCCGTCGTCCACGTCGTCCAGGTCGTCGGCATGGGACCCACCGCGATACCGGCGGGCTCTCCTGAGCAACTCGCCCAACGGGGAGCCGCCGACGCCCAACTCCTTGGCCAGGCGATCGACGAGGGACACTGGTGTGGCCGTGTCCTGCGGGACGGACGTTCCCTGCCCGCGGGCGGCCGGGGTGTTGGCCGTGGCCGCGGCCAAGGGGTTGAGGAGGGCGCCGTAAGGATCGTCGGCGTCGAAGCCGTCGTCCTCTTCATGCCAGAGACCGAAGACACCTCGCACCGAAGTGCCGTCCGGCTTCACGCTGGCCGAGCGCTGGGCCGGGAAACCGATGGTGCCGGTGCCGGCCGCACGGGTGCTGCTCCCCGCCGACGTGATCGATCCCGGCACCGGTACGGACTCCTCGAGCCGGCTCATAAGCTCTCGCAGGAAGAAGTCCGCCCGGCCGGATTCCACTACGGTGTCCGGAAAGTACCAGACACAGTCGAGGCCCGCCCGCAGGTCCCGCTCGAGTCGGTCGAGGTGCCTGCGCGGCCCAGGGAGGCGTGCGAGGTCCCGTTGGGTGAACGGCAGGTCGGGAGGGCCGGCCTCACTTCCTCCGGTCGCCGCTGCCCCGTTCTGGACGATGTGCCTCACCGGCTGTCACCGACCGCCTTGAGAGCGCGGAAAGTGACCGGATCCAGCGTACTTCCCTTCTCGATGACGTCGAGGACGCCGATGCGGTCGAGGTGGGCCAGGAACTGCTCCGCCGCCTCCAGAGCGCGCTCGGCGTCGCTCTCGTCGAAGAGCCCGGCAGCGATGAAGGCCGCCTGCAGGTCGCTCGGGCCGGTGACCGCGTCGCCTGCGTGGTGGTCGTTCTCCTCGTAGAACTGAGCCCAGGCGGTCAGCCGGGTCACGTCGGAAGAATCGAGGCCGGCCAGCTGCAAGTGCGCACCCGCCTTCTGCGGGCCGGCCATCTCGGCCAGAAGCTCGTCGAACACGTCCTGCTGTCGCTTGCCGAGGCGCACCTTGGCCATGGCGAGTTCCACCAGCACGGGCCAGCCGCCGGTCACCTGGATCAGGTTCCGCCGGTCGTCCGGAGAGGTGAACGGAGACTCCGGCCAGGCGCGCAGGCTGTTGAGGTTCCATCGTTCGGGGCGAACCACCCCTGCGGTCTGCTCCACTCCCGCCGCGGCGTCCGGGTCGCACAGGACCACGGCATAGCGGCGGGGAGGAGCGGTGGACGCGCCCTCGCCTCGGGTGCTGTCCGTGTACACCAGAAGCCGTTCGACGGCCTTCTGCAGCTGGCCGGTGTCCTGACCCCTGAGGTCGACGAAGAGGAGACGGGAACCGACCCTGCGGCGCGAGTTGGCGGTGATGACTTCCGTGAGGTCGTCGTCGGGACCGACCGGCACGATCGCCAGGTCGTGACCGTCGACGTGCAGTTCCAGCCCGCGCTTCACCAGGTCCGCGCCGAGAGCTGGCGTGCAGGGCACCAGAGTGGTGCGGGTCGTGTGGTCGAGGATCTCGCTCAGCTGACCGTCGGTCAGCGGGCTCATCCGCTGGACACGGGTACGCCGGTCCGAGCCGAGGGCACGTCGGGCGACCTTCGGGTCGTAGTCGTACGGCTGGTCGAACTGGGTCTCACGGAGCTCGTTCTCAAGTTCGGGCTTGGTCCCGAGCATGCTGACCACGTTGGGGCTGCGCATCGCGTAGACGCGTTCACCGTCGAGTTTGATCAGCAGTCCGAGGTTGACCATCTCGTCGAGGTAGATGATCAACTGCCGCTCGGTGACGAGCTGGAATCCGTCGGGCCAGCGCTCGCGGGCATGCTCGAGGAGTTCGGCAGACCGGTATCCGTACTCGTGTCCTTCATCGAGGCTGCGCAGTGCGATGAGCAGGGCGAGGACGCGGTAGCGGTCCTCCAGGTTGATGGTGTAGCGCAGGCGTTCCGCGATGAGCCCGCGGACCTCCTCCATACCGGCCACCTGCTGGACGTCCTCCCAGGTGATGGGCGCGTGACGGCCTTCGGCGGGCATGGGCCGCTGCTGCATGTAGGCGACCAGATGGTCACAGAAGATCTGCAGCAGATTGGCCTGATAGTTGGTCAGGCCGAGGATGTGCCAAACGAGGTCGCGGGTCTCGAAAGCGAGTCCCACTGCGGCCATGGGCTTCTCCACAAGTTCGACGGCGTCCCGCGGGTCCAGTGGCCCGACCGGTACGTCCCGGCCGCCGTGCGCGGTGACCACGTTGATCAGACGGTTGAACCGCTGCACCTGGTGAAGTCCCGCGAACACCACCTTGAAGTCCCGTCCGGTGTCCTCCATCAGCCGCTGCAGCCGCTTCACGGTGGGGAACGTAGACTGGCCGCCGCCCGTGTAGACGGCCTGGGCGTCCGCGGTGAGGAACGCGTCGGCCTCGTCGGCGAGAAGCAGGATGCGTCGTTCGGGTGCCGCCTCGATCCACTGCTGGACCGCGGCGGCGATCACGCTGGCCGGCGCCCGGTCGGCGATGGTATCGCTGAGCACCTTCTGCCGCTTGAGCTCGGCCAGCAGCATCCGCCAGATTCCCTCCGGCGGCTCGGCGTGCCCGATGTCGGCCTTCATCAGGTCTACGTACACGGCGACGCGGTTGTCCCGGTCGTCCTTCTGGAACACTTCCGCGGCCTGCCTGAGCAGGGACGACTTGCCGAGCTGGCGCCCGCCGAACAGGAAGATCGGGCCTTGCGGGTCGATCACTGCACGCATCTCGTCCGTGCGGCCCTTGAACACTTCCGGAGGTACCAGTCCGGCGACGTGCGGGGTATAAGGGGTGTATCCGGTCCATGGCAGGGTGACCCGCTGCACCGCGCGGAAGGAGCGCGGCGCCTTCGCGGCCACCCATCCGACGACGGCCGGGTCGACGACCAGCGCCTGCTGGGTCCGCCCCCGTGACTCCACAGCCAGACGGCAACGGCCCGATACACCCAGTGGCTGTGTGTAAAGAATGATGTTGGCGCCGATCGCTGACGCGGGCAGATGCCGCAAGGGGCCCTCGCCCCGCAGCTCGTCGGTGATCACGACCACCTTGTACATGCGGCGGGCCTGCGAACCGAGCGCTGCCACGTATCCGGGCGTGCTCTCCGTGATGTCCGCCCGCACGCTCAGCTTCGTGACCCCCCACGATGCCTCTTCCACATTGGGCGGGTCCGCGGACAGCCCCAGGAGCCTGAGGACGCTGACGACTGCCCGGCCGATCTTCCGCTCGTCCCGCCCCTGGGCCAGCCGGTCCCATGCCTGGAGGCCGGCCTCAGCGTTCGGCACCAGCGTGTCGCCGTCGGCGTAGTGATTCGCCCACCAGCGGGCACTCCCGCCGCTCTGGTCCGGTTTGGGTGCGTCGGGGTCGGCCACCCCCTCCAGGAAGCGGGAGAGAACCTGACTGGCGGGCTTGGCGGGTTCGGGCAGAGCCTGTCCCCGGCGGGCGAAGGAGAGGAGCTCCTCGGCTGCCACGGTCTCGCCGCGGCTCAGCAGCTCGCGGATGCGGGTCTTGTCCTGTTCGGGCATGTGGACCTGGTCGAGTTGCCGACGCAGGTCGTCCGTCTTGTTCTGCTCCAGGGCACTCAGACGCTCGGTGACCGCCGTGATGGCATGCAGGCGTTCCCGGTAGCGGCCGCCGTGGTCCTCGCCCTCAAGGTCCAGGAGGCGGCCGGTGAACTCACGCTCGGTCTCGCGGGTCAGCAGGTTGTGTGCCCGGACACGGGCCAGCCCCAACTGGGCCCTGCGGTGCTCCCCCGCACAGCGAGCCTTCCAAGTGTCGGCCGCTTCGGTGGATGCCTGCCGCAACTCGGCGATCTGGGAAGCCGTCAGGTTGACCCCGTCGACCCCGCCCTCAGAGATCTGTCGCAGGACGCATGCGGCGAGGTGCAGGTCGCCCTGCTCGCGGTGCCACGTGAAGGCCTTGACGGGATCAACGGGGCCGAGCATCGCCGAGAGGGCGTCCAATGTGCTTTGGTGGGAGAGATCAGGGACGTTCCGGCCGTCTTCGGTACGCCAGGGGAGGCCCGGCACCATCAGCAGTTCGTCGGACGGCGGTGGGAACCAGGTGTCCCGGGCTTCGGGCGCGTACGAGCGGTCCAGCCACCGCAGCAACAGACCGAGAAGCGCGCCGCCCACCCCCGGCGCCGGCGCCGCGCCCCTGGCGGCCTCGACAGCCGCCTTGAGTTCGCGGCTGACCTCACGGTTGCCGGACGAGCGCGGCGCCTCGGCCATCCGCACCGCCGCCTTCAGGAGGTCATGCACGCTCTTGATGTGCGCGTACAGCTGTTGACGAGCGCCCGCGTAGATGTCGCCCTTGGACTGCTTGGGGCTGCGCTTGGCCCGGTCGGTCTCATCGATGAGCCGGTCCACGGCGTCGTCCCGCTTGAAGTACGCATCGGAAAGAGCGATCAGCTCCTGTTGCCCCGTTCTGCCCTCACTCGTCGCCCAGCGTTCGATGGCCTGGAGTGAGCGGCCGAGCACACCGTCGGACGCCGCCAGCGTCTGCAGAACGACGGTCGCGCGCTGGTAACGGATCTTGCGCTTCGGTAAGTCGACGGCGAGCTGCCGGGCCTGATCGGCGATCCACTCGTAACGGTCGGCGACCGTCTCCGCGGCGGCGGACTGCAGGCTGCCCGGCTCGATCTCCACACCCATACGGACCGCCTGGACGAGTCCGTCGAGCACATCGGCCCACGGCGTGGGGAGACCGGGGACCGACATGTGCTCGGTCAGGACGTTGCTCGCCCAGCGGGCCGAGATGCCACTGCGGACGGCAGCGGTGAGCAGGACCAGATGGGCGTCATGGTCGTCGTCCCAGGGGCGTTGCTCTTTGAAGGTCTCCAGACGCTCCTCGGTCTGCACCTGCAGGTCGGATGCCGAGGAAGCCGAAACGTGGAACGCTGCGTCCGCGAACCCCAGGGCGAGCGCGCGGTGCCCGGGCGCTCCGGCTGCACGGGTGAGCCAGTACGCCTCGGCCAGCCTGCCCTGGGCCACCAGGGTTGCCACCGGGGCGTGGTCGCCGGCCCACATATCGACCGACGCCGGAGCAGGTCCGGTGGAGGGCCTGACGCCTCCCTCCGCCGGCTCCTTCGGGAGGGACGCGTCGCAAGCGTGCTGGGCGGGCACGGAGACGTCCGTGTCCGGGGGTGCTGCGAACGGAGCACTGGGAGCCGGGGTGTCGACCAGGGGGTCGCCCGCCCGTTCTGCCCCGCCCTTCTCCGAGCCGCCGCTGTGCTGGCCGAGGTCGGCTTCGGCGCTCTTGTCCGCTGCCTGGGGGTGACGCGCGGGCGGTGCCTCCGCCGGAACGTTCGGGGCATCCGTCAGGCCGTGCTCCGCAGCCGTGTCGGACGCCACCTCCCGGCTGTTGCCCGGCGACGCGGGGGGTACGGGAGCGGGCCCTTCCCGTGGAGGGGCGGGGCCGTCCCGCAGAACGTCACCGTCTTCGTCCGGGACCTCACCGTCGCAGAAGACTTCCGGCTGGTGGTGGACCTTCTCCCTGCCGGTGGCCGCCGCCTGGGAGTCCGCGTCCCCACGAAGCCGGGCGAGGCGGGCGTTGAAGTCCGCGATCTGGTCGACGACACTCGCCCGCATCAGATCGCTGGAGAGGTTTTCGAGCAGGGCCTCGGCCTCGTCACGGGCCTTGGCCACCTCAGCGATCTCCCGCTCGACCTGGTGGCGTCGCTCCTCTTCCTCTCCCAGTCTCGAGATCAGCGCCTCGGCCTCGCCCCAGCCCTGTTCTGCGGTCCAGACTCCTGCCCCGGCCTCCACCAGGGCGCTGGCCAGCTCCTCGCGCTCGCATACCCACGAGAGCATCACTTGCTGGAGGTCCTCGTCGCTCCTCAGCCGACCGTCCCGCACTGCCGCGGCGAACGCGTCCAGCCGCTCGGCCAGTTCGTGGGCGTCGGCGCGGAGCAGGGCCGTGCGCTGGGACAGCGTGTCAGCGTCCACCGCTGTCCTTTCCGTCACCGGCGCACCGCCCTCATGTTCCCCGGGGCCAGCCGTTCGGCTCGGCTCCGGAACCGGCACCTGGCTGTGATCGGGTGCGGCCTCCCCGAGAACGGCACAGGACGGGCGCTCCCAGAGCTCGTTCGATACCGGCTCCCCCCCGACCTGCGTGGCCTTCCACAACTCATCGGCATGGCTGTGCGTCAGCCGATGAGCCGGAAGACCGGATTCCAACGACAGCCCGTGCAGCATGAGCTGGGCCACCTCGGTGGGCAGCAGACCCAGCAACTCCGAGAGTTGACCGACGTCCGGGTCGACGAGATCGTCACCGCGGCCCAGTTCGTCCAGACGCATGCAGGCGATGCTCAACCCGCAGTGGCTGAGGCTGCGCAGCAGCTCCTCCGGGGCCCGCTTGACCCACAGACGCGCCCCGTTCGTTTTGCGCATCGCTGCCGGGGCCGGCCCGCTCCGGTAGTACAGGACGTTCGCACCATGTGCTCTCTCGACGTGGCGGAACAGCCGCAACACGAGTTGCGGCCTCTCATGCAGCCACTGCCTCAAGGCCGAGACGGAATGCATCGGACAACCCCCTTGCTCCCCTACAACCACAGCCCGGATCATCAGGCTGTCGGCCCGAGCCCCACCCCCCGTGGACCGCGCGTGCGGGCCTATACGTCGCGCAGCTGACCATCAGTCATATCAGAAGGCCACGACAATGCGCCGTGTGGTGGCAGGGGAGAAGCGGCGGCGTTCCAGATGGTGTATAGCCGTGGGCCGATGGTGCATCCTGTGCCGATGCGCCCTCGGTGATCGACCCCGGGCAGGCGCCTCGGCTGATGGACGAACCGGCGTCGGCCCTCGGGCGGGAAAACCGGTGGCGGTCGGATCGGTGTCGCCGTATGGTGTGGGAGTGATCAGGCAGTGATTATGTCCACTGCCCCTGAGCCGAGGAACTGGGAGGTGACCGATGGCTGTTTCCGTGATGGGCCTTGCCCGCATTCAGTCGTTCGTTCAGTTCACCTCCGTGGCCTCCGGCTGACACATCTCTCTTCTTCCGCGCCTGTGATGCGTGGTGCCGGGGGCTGCCCTTTGAAGGGTTTCCCTTGAACCTCTCTCCTCGTTCGGCTTCCTCGCACCCGCTTGCCCGCTTCGGCTGGGACGACGGCTGGGAGGCCGAGTTCTCCTCGTACGTCGCGCAGGGTCTGGTGCCAGGCCGGGTGCTCCGGGTTGACCGGGGGCTGTGCGATGTGGCCACTCCGGACGGTGTGATCCGGGCGGACACCGAATTCGTCGTTCCGCGCGATCCGATGAAGGTCGTATGCACCGGCGACTGGGTCGCCGTGGAACCCGCGGGCGACCCGCGCTACGTGCGGACGTACCTGCCGCGCCGTACCGCGTTCGTGCGCTCCACCTCCTCCAAGCGGTCCGAGGGACAGATCCTCGCCGCCAACGTCGACCACGCGATCGTCGCCGTGTCGCTCGCCGCCGAACTCGACCTCGGCCGCATCGAGCGGTTCCTCGCCCTGGCCTGGGAGTCCGGGGCGCAGCCGCTCGTCGTGCTGACCAAGGCCGACCTGGTGCCCGACCCGGTCACCCGCGCCCACCTCGTGCAGGACGTGGAACTGTCGGCGCCCGGCGTGCCCGTGCTGGCGGTCAGCGCCCTGGACGGGGACGGCCTCGACATCCTCGTCGCCACCGTCTCCGGCGGCACCTCCGTGCTGCTCGGCCAGTCCGGCGCCGGCAAGTCCACCCTCGCCAACGCGCTCCTCGGCGCCGACGTGATGGAGGTCCAGGCGACCCGGGACGTCGACGGCAAGGGACGGCACACCACCACCACCCGCAACCTGCTCGCGCTGCCCGGCGGCGGCGTCCTCATCGACACCCCGGGGCTTCGGGGCGTCGGGCTCTGGGACGCCGGCGGCGGGGTCGGGCAGGTCTTCACCGAGATCGAGGCACTCGCCGAACGGTGCCGCTTCCACGACTGCGCGCACGAGGCCGAACCGGGCTGCGCGGTGCGCTCCGCCGTGGACAGCGGTGAGCTTCCCGCCCGGCGGCTGGACAGCTACCGCAAGCTGATGCGGGAGAACCAGTGGATCGTGGCCAAGACCGACGCCCGCGTCCGCGCCGAACTGCGCCGCGAGTGGAAGCGCCGGGGCGCCGAGGGGAGGGCGGCGATGGAGGCGAAGCGGGGACACCGGCGGTGAGGCCGCGCCCGCCCTCGGCCCTCACCGGCTGATTCCGGCCGCCACCGGCTGATTCCGGCCGCCACCGGCAGATGATCGCTGCCGGTGGCGGGCAGAGCGCGAATCGAAGCCGAGGCCTTCCCCGGCCACGACCTGGGCCGAGCGGACCCGTGTGGTGAGGCCGGCGAACGCGCGGTCGTCGGTGGTGCCGTTCAGGTCGCCGGGCAGCACCACCCGCGCGTTCCGCTCGGCGGCGACCGCCTCGCCGAGTGCACGCACGCCTCTGTCCCGCTGGGCCGTCGCAAAGCTGACGCCGACCGGCCGGGTGTCCGACAGCGGTAGCACGCGCGCCGCCGGCGGGATCCGCGTCACCGTGGAACTGCCCGCCGCCACGGCGGATCCGCGACGGGAGCGCTGAGAACGTGACGTCCGATTTCCGCTGGCCGTGCGGTACCGAAGGCGCCGAGACTGGACACCATGATGGACGAGGACGCCAGGTACGAGGCGGTGCGCAGCCGGGACGCCCGGTTCGACGGGGAGTTCTTCTTCGCCGTCGAGACCACCGGCATCTACTGCCGGCCCAGCTGCCCGGCGGTGACGCCGAAGCGGCGCAACGTCCGGTTCTTCGCGACGGCCGCCGCCGCGCAGCGCTCGGGGTTCCGGGCCTGCCGCCGGTGCCGGCCGGACGCCGTGCCCGGCTCGGCCGACTGGAACGCACGCGCCGACGTGGTGGGGCGCGCCATGCGCTTGATCGGCGACGGCGTCGTCGACCGGGAGGGCGTCGCCGGTCTCGCCGCCCGGCTCGGCTACAGCGCCCGGCAGGTGCAGCGGCAGCTCACCGCCGAACTCGGCGCCGGGCCCGTCGCCCTCGCCCGCGCCCAGCGGGCGCACACCGCGCGCGTGCTGCTGCAGACCACCGGCCTGCCGGTCACCGAGATAGCGTTCGCGTCCGGGTTCGCCAGCGTGCGGCAGTTCAACGACACGATGCGCGCCGTCTACGCCTCGACGCCCAGCGGGCTGCGGGAGGCCGCGCCGCACGGCGGCCGGACCGCGCGGCGCGCTGCCGTCCCGGCGGGCGCGATACCGCTGCGGCTCGCCCACCGGGGCCCGTACCGGTCCGGCGCCGTCTTCGACCTGCTGGAGCGCGAGGCCGTGCCCGGCGTCGAGGAGGTGAGCGGGACACCGGGGCGGCGCACGTACCGCCGTACCCTCCGCCTCCCGCACGGCACCGGCATCGCCGCCGTCGACGAACGCGCCGGCGGCCCGGTGTCCGGCTCGGCCGCCCACCCGGGCGGTTGGCTGGACGCCCGCCTGCACCTCACCGACCCCCGCGACCTGACCACCGCCGTGCAGCGGCTGCGGCGGCTGTTCGACCTGGACGCCGACCCGTACGCCGTCGACGAGCGGCTCGGCGCCGACGAGCGGCTCGCCCCGCTGGTAGCCGCCCGCCCGGGGCTCAGGTCGCCCGGCGCCGCCGACCCGGAGGAGCTCGCGGTACGGGCCCTGGTGGGGCGGACAGCGGCCGCGCACCTGGTGCGGCGGTACGGCAAGGCACTGGACGCGCCCAGCGGCAGCCTCACCCACCTCTTCCCCGAACCGGCCGTCCTCGCGGAGGCCGAGCCGGACGGCATCCTGGGCGCGCTCGCCGCCGCCCTCGCCGACGGCGCCGTACACCTGGACGCGGGCGCCGACCGCGACGACGCGCAGGCGGCGCTGCTCGCCCTGCCCGCCATGGACGCCCGTACGGTCGCCGTGATCCGCACCCGTGCCCTGGGCGACCCGGACGTAGCCCCGCCCGGCCTGGACGTCCCCGACAGCTGGCGCCCCTGGCGCTCCTACGCCGCGCAGCACCTGCGAGCCGCCGGTCTGGCGCCCTGACAGGGCTCCCGGTACCGCGGCAGCGCGGCGGGCCGGCGCGGGGGATGCGGATTTTCCCGATGCCCCGTTTTCACGGGGCCCGTGCGGTGGACAATTGAGGGCATGAGCCAGCAGGGGGGAAGGCCCACCGGTCACGAGGACGACTGGTGGCGGCAGTTGTACGAGGAATCGACCCAGGACACGGGCCCCACGGCCGCGCCCGACTCCCTGGACGACCGGTTCGCCTCCGCGGCGGGCACGGTGGGGGGCGGCGCCGGCGTGCACGACGCGGAGGGGGATGGGGAGAGGGTTCCCCTGCAGCGGTCCGGGGCGCCCGATACGCCTCCACGGCCGGGTACGCCCCCGCAGTCCGGGATGCCCCCGCAGCCGGGGACTCCGCCGCGGCCGGGGGTGCCCCCGAGGCCGGGTACTCCACCGGGCGCCGGGGCCGGGGCCGGGGACCAGCGCGCCGGGTGGGAGCCCTCGCCCGCCGCGCCGCCCGGGCCGACGGCGTTCCCGCCGCAGCGCGCCACTTCGCACGGCGCGGGCACGTTCGGCCCCCCTGCCCCCGAGACGGATCCCCGCGCTCCCGAGGCGGGACCCCACGCTCCCGAGGCGGATCCCCGCGCTCCCGGGACCGCCCCTCCCGCCCCCGAAGCCGGTTTCTTTTCCTCCGGCAGGGCCGGTGCCCCGCACGGCACCCGTCCGGGCGCCCCCCTCGCCCCGACGCCACCCTCAGTGGCCCCGCCGGCCCCGGGGACCCCGCCGCACGCCCCGGTCGTCCCCGCCGTCCCCCCGCACCCCGTCGACCACGTCGGTTCCGGCCCGCCCACCTACGACCCCGAGCCGACCGCCCTGCCGACCGCCGACCCCGACGAACTGGACGCCCTGGTACCGGACACCGTGCTGGACGGCGCGCGGTACGGCGCCTGCACCCTGCGCGCGGTCTCGCTGCGCGGCGACTCCGCGCGCTACCGGGGCGAGCCGCGCCGGGACGCCCTCCTCACCGCCCGTTTCGGCACCGGAGCCGAGGCCCTGATCCTGGTCGCGATGGCGACCGGCGCCCGCGCCGCCCCGGAGGCGCACCGGGCGGCCGCCGACGCCTGCCGCTGGATCGCCCGCGCCGTCGGCCGCAGTCACGCCCGGCTCGCCGAGGACATCCGGGCCGCCCGGCGCGGTGACCTGAAGTCCGGCCTGCACCGTCTCACCGACCGCAGCCTCGGCAAGCTCCGCGCCGGCGCCGCCGAACAGGGCGTCGAACCGGACGAGTACTCGGCCACCCTGCGCTGTCTGCTGCTCCCCGCCGACCCCGACTGCCGTATCCGCGTGTTCTTCGGAGTCGGCGCGGGCGGCCTGTTCCGGCTCCGGGACGGCGAGTGGCAGGACATCGAGCCGCGTGTCACGGAGGTCAGCGGCGAACCGGTCGTCGGCTTCGGCTCGTTGCCCGCCGAGACGCCCGAGGGCGACCGGCTCACCATGGACCTCGGCATCCCCACCCCGCCGAGCCCGTACGAGCCCGCCCCGCAGCCGCCCCGCGAACCCTTCCGCTTCCGCGCCTCCCTCGCCCGCCCCGGTGACACGCTCCTGTTGTGCACCGACGGACTCGCGGAGCCGCTGCGCGGCGAACCCGACCTGTGCCGCTATCTCACGGGCCGGTGGTCCGGGTCCAACCCGCCCGGTCTCGCCGCCTTCCTCGCCGACACCCAGGTCAGGGTCAAGGGCTACGCCGACGACCGCACGGCGGCGGCCGTCTGGGAGGCGTGAGCGCCCCGGCGGTGAATTCATGGACGCGGGGATCCTCGGAGACCGAAGGGGCATGAGAGCACCATGGCCAAGCAGAACATGCCGAACAGTTCGTCGACATCCTCGCTCGCGCCGGTGTGCAACGCCTCTACGGAGTCGTCTGCGACAGCCTCACCCCGGTCGTCGACGCGGTGCGCCGCAACGCCGCCATCGACTGGGTGCACGTCCGCCACGAGGAGACCGCCGCCTTCGCCGCCGGGGCGGAGGCCCAGATCACCGGAAGGCTGACCGCCCGCGCCGGCTCCTGCGGCCCCGGGAACCTCCACCTCATCAACGGCCTCTACGACGCCCACCGTTCCATGGCCCCGGTGCCCGCCCTCGCCTCGCACATCCCCTCCAGCGAGATCGGACTGGGCTACTTCCAGGAGACCCACCCCGAGCAGTTGTTCCGCGAGTGCAGCCACTACAGCGAGATGGTCTCCAGCCCCAAGCAGATGCCGCGCCTGCTGCAGACCGCCATCCAGAACGCGGTCGGCCGGTCCGGCGTCAGCGTCGTCACCCTGCCCGGCGACGTCGCCGCGGAACCCGCCCCGGACAAGCCCGCCGAGACCGCCCTGGTGACCGCCCGGCCCTCGGTCCGCCCCGGCGACGCCGAGATCGACCGGCTCGTCGACATGATCGACCGGGCCCGGAAGGTCACGCTCTTCTGCGGCAGCGGCACGGCGGGCGCGCACGCCGAGGTCATGGAGTTCGCCGGGAAGATCAAGTCCCCGGTCGGGCACGCGCTGCGCGGCAAGGAGTGGATCCAGTACGACAACCTGTACGACGTCGGCATGAGCGGCCTGCTCGGCTACGGCGCCGCCTACGAGGCCACCCACGAGTGCGATCTGCTGATCCTGCTCGGCACCGACTTCCCGTACAACGCCTTCCTGCCCGACGACGTGCAGATCGCCCAGATCGACGTCCGGCCCGAACACCTCGGCCGGCGCTCGAAGCTGGACCTCGCGGTGTGGGGCGACGTCCGGGAGACGCTGCGCTGTCTTCTCCCGCGGGTGCGGGAGAAGACCGACCGGCGCTTCCTGGACCGGATGCTGAAGAAGCACGCGGACGCGCTGGAAGGCGTGGTGAAGGCCTACACCCGCAAGGTCGAACGGCACGTGCCCGTCCACCCCGAGTACGTGGCCGCCGTCCTCGACGAAGTGGCCGACCAGGACGCGGTGTTCACCGTGGACACCGGCATGTGCAATGTCTGGGCCGCCCGCTACGTCTCGCCCAACGGCCGCCGCCGCATCATCGGTTCCTTCACCCACGGATCGATGGCGAACGCGCTGCCGATGGCGATCGGGGCCCAGTTCACCGACCGCGGCCGGCAGGTGGTGTCGATGTCGGGGGACGGCGGATTCTCCATGCTGATGGGAGACTTCCTGACCCTGGTGCAGTACGACCTGCCGGTGAAGGTGGTCCTGTTCAACAACTCCTCGCTGGGAATGGTGGAGCTGGAGATGCTGGTCGCCGGGCTGCCCTCCTACGGCACCACCGCCAAGAACCCCGACTTCGCGGCCGTCGCCCGCGCCTGCGGCGCCCACGGTGTGCGCGTGGAGAAGCCCAGGGAACTCGCGGGCGCGCTGAAGGACGCTTTCCGGCACAAGGGACCCGCCCTCGTCGACGTCGTCACCGACCCCAACGCGCTGTCCATCCCGCCCAAGGTCAGCGCCGAGATGGTGACCGGCTTCGCCCTGTCGGCGTCGAAGATGGTGCTGGACGGGGGTGTGGGCCGCATGGTCCAGATGGCCCGCTCCAACCTCCGCAATATCCCGCGCCCCTGACGCCGTCCGGCGGACGCCGTTCCCGGCGATGAATTCCGGCCAGTTTCGCCGGCCGCAGGAGGACGGTGACGCGGGCGCCGGGATCCGGCCGGGAGACGTTCCGGCCTCCTGCGGCGCCCGCTCCGTCTGCTCAGTCCCCGGGGCGGCCGCCGCCCCGGGCCGGCGGCGGTCTCCGCGGCGGCCCGGACGTCGCCGCCCCCGGCGTCGTCCCCGTGTCCGAAATCCCCGCCTCCGCGGCCGGATACCCCACCGTCAGGCGGCCGGCATGACTGCCGTCTGCCCGATCGGGCATGGATTCCGTGAACGTGTTCGACCAGGAGGGGACCGGACTCGGCACGCGGGCGGGGGACATGAAGAGGCAGGCGCGAGGGGGCGGTTCCACGACGGTCGGGGCATCCTCGATCAGGACGGCTCAGGAGGCGGCCGACGGCCGCGCGGAAGACGCGGAGCCGTCCCGGCTCCGGCGCAGACTCGGGCACGCGGACCTGAAGGCGGTCCCCGAGACGCGCAGAGCCCTGCGGGAACTGCTGCGGCAGTGGGGCAGACCCGGGCGGTCCGACATAGCGGAGCTGCTCACCAGCGAACTCGTCACCAACGCACTGGTCCACACCGACCGCGACGCGGTCCTGACGGCCACCGTCGGACCCTGCGGACTGCGGGTGGAGGTACGGGACTTCGCCGCCCGCAGGCCCCGGATGCGGCTGCCGGACCGAAACGAGGGCACGAACGGCCGGGGCCTGGTCCTGGTGCAGTCCCTCGCCGACGCGTGGGGCGTACGGGCGCACGGCGTGGGCAAGTCGGTGTGGTTCGAACTGGCGGCGGAGGCGGCCTGAACGGGAGGGCGGCCTGAACGGGCAGTGGACGTGAACAACGGGAAGCGGACGTGACCAAGGGAAAGGGACGCGACAAAGGGAAGGGGGCGTGACCCGAAGGTCACGCCCCCTTCCCATGCGGCCGTGCTCGGCCGAACCGCTGCTAGCCGAACTGCTGCTCGAGGTCCTTCAGCTTGCGCTCAAGGGAGTCGAGGCGAGGCAGGGCCATTGTGTCGTCCTCCGCGGTGAGGTCGACGGTGACCGGTTCAGTACCGCCCTTGCGGACGGGCTGCAGCGAGGGCCTGGCGCGTACGGGCAAGGGCTCCGGCGCCGATAGGGCAGGCTCCGTAGAGGCCGAGGCGGGCTCCAGCGCCTCGACCTGTCGTCCGCCTCGGCCCACGAAGCCGCGGTGGCCCCGGCTGATGGCCTTGAGCTGGGCGCGCTCCAGGCGGTCGGCCTCACGCCGCCGCAGCCGGTTCTCCTCCTTCTGCCGCTTGTCCTCGCGGACCTCCTCGACGGCCTCGTCGAGGCTGCGCACGCCCTCCAGGAGCATGAGCGACCAGGCCTTGTAGGTCTCGCGGGGGGCGCGCAGCCAGCGGACGATGCGGATCTGCGGCAGCGGACGCGGCACCAGGCCCTGCTCGCGCAGCGCGGCCCGGCGCGTCTGCTTCAGCGCGCGGTCGAAGAGGACGGCCGCCGAGAGGGACATGCCGGAGAAGAACTGCGGGGCGCCGTCGTGGCCGATGCCCCTGGGCGCGTGCACCCAGTTGAACCAGGCAGCGGCGCCCGCGAACGTCCATACGAGTATCCGGGAGCCGAGGGCCGCGTCACCGTGGCTGGCCTCACGCACCGCGAGGACGGAGCAGAACATGGCCGCACCGTCCAGGCCGAACGGCACCAGGTACTCCCAGCCTCCGGAGAGGCCGAGGTTCTGCTCGCCGAAGCCGACCAGTCCGTGGAAGGAGAGCGCGGCGGCCACCGCCGCACAGCAGAACAGCAGGACGTAGGAGGCGGTGCCGTATATGGCCTCCTTGCGCCGGCGGCGCTCCTCGCTGCGCTCCCACGAGTCCTCTGCTTTCGCGTGCTCCCCGGACCGCTTGCTGCGCGTGAGCACCGCCACCGCCACCAGCATGCCCAGGAGCAGTACGGCGCCCGGAAGCAGCCAGTTCAGCGATATGTCGGTCAGTCTCATCAGGGTCCCTTGCATTGGGATAGGGCGTAACGCCCGCCATAGTGGCCCACTCCCGCCGGCCCTCATGGGGTTTCGGGGCAAGAGGCCGCCAAGGAAGCGCAAGGGAGTGCCCAGGGCGGCGTTCTGCTCGAACTGCCGCTTGAGGGGCGGGAGTTGAGTTCGAATAAGACTACCCGTACGAGTGGTTCCACGGAAAGTTCCTGCGGCGAGTGAGGAAGTTGTGAATCACCTGTAACCGTGGGGCGGTCCCGTTCGCGGCTGATCTTACGGGACGCCCGGCGCGTTTGTACCCGAGGGTCCCTCAACTCGTCGCGGCGAGCAGCCTGGTGACCCGGTCGGCGTCGCAGGTGCGCGGGCAGGTGGCGCAGGTGTCCTCGGGGCGCACGGTGTAGAACATGCAGCAGCTCGCCCGGTCCCGGGTCGGCAGCGACTCGCCGTCCGGTCCGGTCAGTTCCCGGAACGCCGCCGAGCCGACGTACGGGCGGGTCGCGCCCGGCAGCAGCGCCTCCAGCTCCCGCCGTGCCCGCTCCTGTTCGCCGAGCAGGTGGGCGACGTACCAGAGGCCCTCGACGACCTCGTCGGTCGCCGCGCCCCACAGGGCCCGGCCGCGCCGCCGCATGCGCGGACCGAACCCGGCGAGGACGGGTTCCAGGTGTTCGGCCACCGCGGCCCGCACCTGGTCCCGCAGCTCCTCCTCGCCGGTCACCACCCGCGCGCCGGGCAGGGCGGCCGCCGGGTCGTCCGGCAGGCAGGCGAAGCCGGCCGGGCGCACCGCCATGCGGCCCACGGAGAGGCCGGGCGCGGTGCGGTCGTACGAGACGTGCGTCACGGGGAAGCGGGGCACCCTGCGGTGCAGGAACCAGGGGACGGTGATCAGCAGGCAGGCGGGCCAGGCGTACCGGTGCAGGCCGAAGCTCGCCAGGACGTCGGGGCGTGCCGGGCGGCCGTAGTCGCGCCGCACCTGGGCGTCGTCCCAGGCCAGGAACGCGTCGAGTTCGGCGCCGCCCGCCGCCAGCGCGGCGGCGGCGACCCATCCGCCGCCGCGGGGGGCTTCTTCGCCCGGGCCCAGCTCCCGGACGGCGAATCCGGGGAAGGCCTCGGTCAGACGGGTGTACGCGTCCGTGAGGGGCGACTGCTGCACGGGCATGCGGGACCACCGATCGGGAAACGGTTAGAAGGTAAGCCTTACCTTACCTGTCGGAATCGCAATTTGAACTGACGGCCTGTGCGCCTATGGTGCTTGACGGGCGAGTGACAACTCGCCGTAATGACCCCAAGTACCGAAACGTCCGGAGGAGGACCCGGTGAGCCGAAGAGCGCGGGGCTCCGCGGAGACGGGTGTTCCGGGAACCGGCTCCGGCGTCGGCGGGGTCCGGGTGCCGCCGCAGCCGGCGGCCGCGGACGTGGACCGGGACCGGGACCGGGACCGGGACCGGGACCGGGACCGGGGTCGGGGTCGGGGTCGGGACCGGAGTCGGGACCGGTCCCAGGGGGGCGCGGCCGGGGCCGGATGCGCGGCCGCCCGGGGCGAGCACACGCACGGTGAGACGCCGCCGCCGCGCTCCCGCCCGGTCGTCCAGCGGGCCTCCGTGCGCGGGCAGATCCTCGACGCGCTGCGCACCGCGCTGGTCACGGGCGAGCTGACGCCCGGCGAGGTGTACTCGGCACCCGCGCTCGGCGAACGGTTCGGGGTCTCCGCGACGCCCGTGCGGGAGGCCATGCAGCAGCTCGCGACCGAGGGCGCCGTCGAGGTGGTGCCCAACCGCGGCTTCCGGGTGGTCGAGCGGGGGGCCAGGGAACTGGCCGAACTGGCCGAGATACGGGCGCTGATCGAGGTGCCGGTGATAACGCGGCTGGCCCGTACGGTGCTCGTCGAGCGGTGGGCCGAGCTGCGGCCGCTCGCCGAGGCGACCGTCCGCGCGGCCTCCTCCGGCTGCCGTGCCGCGTACGCCGAGTCGGACCGGGCGTTCCACCGGGCGGTGCTGGCCCTGTCCGGCAACGAGCAGCTCCTCCGGATCGCCGACGACCTGCACCGCCGCGTCCAGTGGCCGCTCGGCGGCCCTCCGACGCCCCGCGTCCGCGCCGAACTGCTCGCCGACGCGGCGCAGCACACGGCGCTGCTCGACGCGTTGATCGCCGGCGATCCGGACGTGGTGGCAACCGTGGTGAGCGACCACTTCGCCGCCCCGTCACCCACCCGGCCACGCCACCCCTGAACGCGTCGCGCCCACGCCCGCCACCGGGCGTGCCCGGGGGCGGACCTTCCCCCCGTCCGCCGGACCGGGGCACCGTCCGCCGGACCGGGGCACCGTCCGCCGGACCGGGGCACCGTCCGCCGCGACGCCGAGCAGGACCCGCGCCCGCGCTGCCCGGGCGGCAGTCCCGCGCCCGCGCTGCCCGGGCGGCAGTCCCGCGCCCGCGCTGCCCGGGCGGCAGTCCCGCTCCGGCGTCCTGCCCCGGCCGGCCTCAGGCCACCGCCCTCCTGACAAGCGCGCTGATGCGCTCTTCGTCGGCCGCGGTCAGCTCCCGCACGGCGTAGGCGGTCGGCCACATGGAGCCGTCGTCGAGTGCCGCCTGGTCGCTGAAGCCGAGCGTGGCGTACCTCGACTTGAACTTCTCCGCGCTCTGGAAGTGGCAGACGACCTTGCCGTCCCTGGCGTACGCGGGCATCCCGTACCAGAGCTTGGGCGCGAGGTCCGGAGCGGCGGTCCTGACGATCTCGTGGATCCGCTCGGCGAGGACGCGGTCCGCCTCCGGCATCTCGGCGATCTTCGCGAGCACGTCCCGCTCCGCCGCCGCCTCCTTCTCCGCCCGGGACGAACCGCGCCGCGCCGCGGCCTTCCTCTCCTCGCGTGCGTGCTCCTTCATCGCGGCCCGCTCCTCGGCGGTGAATCCGCTGTACTTCTCGGTGGGCGTGCCGGAGTCCTCGGCGGACGACTTCGTGGACGGCATGGCGCGTTCCTCTCGTACGGGGCCGGGCGGGGCGGGAGTGCGGGGCCGGGGGTCAGGACGGCGTGGGGGTGAGCGGCGCGGCGGCCTCCCAGACGAATCCGTCCGGGTCGGTGAAGGCGCCGTCGGTGCTGCCGAGGACGATGCGGTGCGAGCCGGTGCCGTCGGCGGGGACGCCGAGGTCCTTGGCCAGGCCGCGGCGCTTGTACAGCGCCAGCTTGACGGGGCTGTACCGGCCGGGGGCGAACTCGGCGTACTTGCCGCCGAAGCTCTTGGCCACGGTCAGGCCCCGGCCGACGTAGAACTGCTTGGTGGCTTTCACGTCCTCGACGCCGAGCAGCAGGACGACCTCGTCGATCTCGCGGGCGGCGGGGCCGGTGTCCTTCTTCGCCGAGGTCGCGATCTTCCAGATCGTCCCGTCCGGGGCCTGGACGAGGCCGCCGTAGCCCCACAGCGACTTCGCGGCGGGCCTCAGCACCGTGGCGCCGGCGTCCACGGCGGCGCCGACGAAGCTGTCGACGGTGGCCGGCCGGGACACCGTGAGCGCCAGGGTGAAGCCGCGGAATCCGGTGGAGTGCGCCTCGGACGCCCGCAGGCGTACGTACGTGTCCACGCCGAACGCGCGGTAGAAGCGGCGGGCCGCCTCGGGGTCGGCCACCTCGAGGGTGACGGACGCGAGGGACAACGTGCCGGCGGCGGTGGAAGTGGTGGTTGCCATGACCATCACGCTAGGGGCCGCGCGGCCGCCGGGGCTTCTCGATTCCTGACCGGTCTCGAGACCTGCTTCGCCACGCACGCCGGCATCCCCTCCACCGTGATCGCCGGTCCCGCGTCGCGGGCCGTGCCCGCGGCATCGGCATGGTCGGCCGCCGCATCCGCCGCCTGGCGCCGGAAGGCCCCGGGCGGCATGCCGACCAGCTCGGTGAAGCGGGTGGTGAACGTGCCCAGCGACGCGCAGCCGACCGCGAAGCAGACCTCGGTCACGCTGAGGTCGCCCCGCCGCAGCAGCGCCGTCGCCCGCTCGATGCGACGTGTCATCAGGTACGAATACGGCGACTCGCCGTAGGCGGCCCGGAACTGCCGGCTCAGGTGCCCGGCGGACATGTTCACATCACGGGCGAGCTCCTCCACGTTCAGCGGCTGCGCGTATTCCCGGTCGATCCGGTCGCGGACGCGGCGCAGCCGCGCGAGATCAGCCAGGCGCTGCGCCTGGACGCGTGCATGCCGCCACTCGGGCCGACACATGAGAACCCTCCCCTTCGTCTGCCGTCCGGTCCCGGTCCCGGTGCCGGCCCGCACGGCCGTATCGGCGCCCGCACGGCTCAGCGCAGCTCCTGGATGCGGACCAGGTTGCCCGCGGGGTCGCGGAACGCGCAGTCGCGGACGCCGTACGGCTGCTCGGTCGGCTCCTGGACGACCTCGGTGTCACCGGCCTGCACCTTCTCGAACGTGGCGTCGAGGTCCGGGGTGGCCAGCAGGATCCAGCCGTAGGTGCCCTTGGCCATCATCTCGGTGATCGTGCGGCGCTCGTCCTCGGTGATGCCGGGATCGGCCGCGGGCGGTGCCAGAAGGATCGACGTGCCCGGCTGACCGGCCGGGCCGACCGTGATCCAGCGCATCCTGCCCTGCCCGACATCGCTGCGGACCTCGAAGCCGAGGACGTCGCGGTAGAAGGCGAGCGACGCGTCCGGGTCGTCGTGCGGAAGAAAGGTGGTGTGGATGGTGATGTCCATGGCGATCAGGCTAGAGCGACTTCGAGAACCGGGCTTCTCGATTCCTGATCGGTCCGACACGCCGGACGTTCACGGGCACGGCCGGCCGGGCGCGGTTCTGTCCGGGGTGGGCCCGGTCTCGCCCGGCCTGTGGGTCCGGGTGGTGCGGGGGAGCGGGCATGCCGACGCCGGTCCGACCGGGAGGTGCGGACCGGCGTCGGAGAGGGGGCGGTCAGTCGTCGCCGTCGCCCGAATCGGTCGCGGACTTCGAGAAGCCGCCCGTCCAGGCGGCCTTCGCGCCGGAGTCGCCGATGCGGTAGACGTCGACGACGGCGCCCGCCGCCACCACGACCGACAGCACCAGGGCCGCGACGCGCACGATCGTCGCGGAGCGGGGCGCGGTCCCCTCGGCGGGCGTCCGGCGGGTCGTCCACCAGATCACCGCCGCCAGCACGAACAGGCCCACCACCCACGGCAGCAGCCCGTCGCCCAGCTCGGTGTGGCGCCGGATGAGGGCGCTGCTGGTCACGCGCTCCTCCAGCCACTCGCCGGCCTCCGTGGCCAGCGGCACGCTCCCCAGCGTCACCAGGGCCAGCAACGGCAGCACCAGGCCCATGCGGCGAGCGGCCTGCGGCCATATGGCGCCCACCACGAGCGCCAAGGCCGTCAGCGGCACGAGCACGACGACGAGATGGACCAGGAGAACATGTGCGGGCAGGCCGTTGATGGTGCTCATCAGGCGTTCCTCCAAGGGGGGTTCGGGGCGGCGCCAGACTGGCACAGAAACCTCTCAGGTTCCTCTCAGTCCCATCTTCGCCCCGGCATGTGCGTCATGCCGTCGCCGCCGGCGGCGCCAGCTGCCGGGCCAGCCACGTCGGTACACCGCCCAGCAGCCGGTACAGCCGCCGCGCCTCCTCGCGCAGCCGCGAGGCCTCCGGTTCCACCTCCGCGTCGGCCAGGGACGCCAGCGCCGGAGCCGTCCCGACCAGGTAGCCCAGTTCCTCCCGGATGCGCAGCGACTCGGCGAAACCGTGCCGCGCCTCCGCCAGCTCCCCGTCGCGCAGCGCGAGTCCGGCGAGGTGCCGCCAGGTGAACGACAGCAGCAGCGGGTCGGCGTGCGCGGTGGCCCCCGCGTGCGCCCGCCGGTACGCCGCACGGGCGGCCTGCGGTGAGCGGGCGAGGTTCTCGGCGAGCAGCCCGCGCCGGAAGTCCAGCACCGCCCGCCCCGCCGCCCCCGGCGGGATCAGCGCCGCCGCCCGCCCGAGCGCGGCCCGCGCCTCGTCGGCCCGGTCGCGCACTCCGTGCAGCGTCGCCGCGTACGCAAGTTGCCCGCGTTCACAAGCGGCGGCGCCCCGCTCCTCGTCGCCCTGCGCGAGCGCCTCGGCCGTGCGCAGCGCGTCCTCGGCCTCCTCCCACCCCTGCTCGGTGTACAGGCACTTCTCCACCATGAGTGCCGCCCGCTGCAGCGCGGTCGCCGGGGTGTCCGGTCTCAGCAGTGCCGCCGCGTCGGCCCAGCAGGCGCGTGAGCGCAACCGCCATACCGCGGTCTGGAGGGGATCGTCACCAGCGGTCGTTCCGTTACCAGACATGGCGGTATACGCCACATTGCCCTCCCCGAGCACGCCATCGAGCTGTTGAGTGGTGGCCGCATTCCAGCACCAATCACCACGTCGGGCCAAGGGGCTGGGTGAAGGATTTCACAAAGTCGTGGGACGCGGACGGCACTTGGTGCCACCACGTTCCTTCCCGCGCCGGCCTCAGCTCATCCGCAGCGCCAGGAAGAAGTCGAGTTTGTCCTCCAGTCGCGACAGGTCGCGGCCCGTCAACTGCTCGATCCGCCCCACCCGGTAGCGCAGCGTGTTGACGTGCAGGTGGAGCCGGGTCGCGCAACGCGTCCAGGAGCCGTCGCAGTCGAGGAACGCCTCCAGGGTGGGGATCAGCTCCGCGCGGTGGCGGCGGTCGTACTCGCGCAGCGGTTCCAGCAGGCGGGCGGTGAAGGCGCGGCGGACGTCGTCGGGGACGAAGGGGAGCAGCAGGACGTGGGAGGCCAGCTCCTGGTGCCCGGCCGCGCACACCCGGCCCGGCCGGGCCGCCGCCACCCGGCGGGCGTGCCGCGCCTCCTCCAGCGCGCCGCGCAGGCCCTCCGCCGAGTGCACGGCCGCGCTGACGCCGAGCGTGACCCGCCCGTCGTCGTCCAGACCGGCCGACAGCGGCTCGCGTACGGACTCCAGGAGCGCCTCGGCGAGGATCCCGGTCTCGGAGCCGTCGTGCTCGGCGGAGACGGCGGGCAGCGGAACGAGGGCGACCGCCTCGTCGCCCGCGTGGGCCACGGCGATGCGGTCGGACGGCTCGATGCCCGTGGACAGCGGGTCGACGAGGATCTCCTCCAGCAGCGCCTGGGCGACCGGACCGGTCTCGATCTCGCCGGCCGGCCGCCCACCGCCACCGCCACCGCCCTCGGCCGAGGCCGAGGAGGCCGAACCCGAACCCGCCGCCCCTTCCGGCTCGGTTCCAGCCCCGGCGCCCTGCCGCTCCCACTCCACCCGCGCCACCACGACCTGCCAGTGCGGGGCGGCGCCGAGGCCGGGCAGCAGCACCGGCGCCGCCACCCGCAGACGGGCGGCGATCTCGGTGGGCACCGCGCCCGTCTGCACCAGTTCCAGCACCTCCTGCGCGAGTCGGCGCCGTACCGTGCGCGCCGCGTCCCGCCGGTCGCGCTCGACCGCGATCAGCTGGGTGACGCCCTGGAGCAGGTCCAGCCGCTCCGGGGGCCAGTCCGCGGCGTCCGCCTCGACGGCCAGCAGCCAGTCCGACAGCACCGTCTCGCGCACGTCGCGCGAGGCGCGGCCGCCGCTGCGCACGGGGAACAGCGAGTACGTCGCCGGGCCGAGCGTCACCCGGTGCGGCCCGCGCCGGCCGGTGCGGGACGCGGCGAGGTGCTCGGCCGCCAGCCGGGCGCAGACGTCCGCGGGCAGCGCGGGGGCCGCCGTCTTCGGACCCGCGACGATCCGGCCGGTGGGGGACAGCACCCAGGCCCGCAGGTCCAGGTCGGAGCCGAGCAGGTCGAGCACCACGTCCGGGCCGCCGCCCGCCGGTCCCGAGGTCATCATCCGGCGGTGGCGGTCGACCACGGCCGCGAGGTCCCCGGCACGCTCGCCGGACACCTGCCGCACGACGTGCTCGGTGATCGTCGCGAACGCCACCGACTCGTGCACGGCGAACAGCGGCAGCCGGTGCCGTGCGCACGCCACGACGAGGTCCTCGGGCACGTTCCCCAGTTCGGCCTCGCCGGCCGCCAGCGCGGCCACCCCGGCCTGCACCAGGATCCGCACGAACGGCTCGGAGTCGGCCGCGTCCCGGCGCCACGCCAGGCCGGTGAGCACCAGCTCCCCGCCCGAGAGGTAGCGGCTGGGGTCACGCAGGTCGGTGGTCATCACGCCGCGCACGGTGCGGTCCAGCTCGTCCTCGCCGCCGAGCAGCCTGAGGCCCAGCGCGTCGGTGTCCAGCAGTGCGCGCAGCCGCATTCTCGTCGCCGCCGATCTTCGTCTCGAAACCTGCGAGGGTCCGTGAGGGGACAGGGAGGGCGCGGCGCGAGCCGGTGCGCGAGCCGCGTGGCCGATGGCCGGGTTGTTTCCCGCGTTTCCGTGGGAAGACGATGAGGTTACTGAGGTCCTCTGTTCATATGAATCTACAAGATGACCCCCGTGGCCAGCCAACTCCTTCATGTCTTCCGTGACTGACCCCGGTGGAGTACGGCGCTGTGTACTGACCGCACTCCGCGTCAACAGCACATGACGAGCCCAGCCCGCCGCACCGGATCCGGCTCGATCCGCACGCCCCCGAGACGAACAAGAGGCCGTCATGGACTTCCTTCGCCCCGCCAGCTGGGAGGAGGCGCTCGCCGCGAAGGCGGAGCACCCCACCGCCGTGCCGATCGCGGGCGGCACCGACGTCATGGTCGAGATCAACTTCGACCACCGCCGGCCCGACCACCTCCTCGACCTCAGCCGCGTCGGCGACCTCTACGAGTGGGAGACCGGCGAGGAGACGGTCCGGCTCGGCGCCTCCGTCCCCTACACCAAGATCATCGAGAATCTGCGCGCCGAGCTGCCGGGACTCGCCCTCGCCGCGCACACGGTCGCCTCCCCGCAGATCCGCAACCGCGGCGGCGTCGGCGGCAACCTGGGCACGGCCTCCCCGGCCGGCGACGCCCACCCCGCCCTGCTGGCGGCCGGCGCGGAGATCGAGGCGGAGTCGGTGCGCGGCACCCGGCTGATCCCCGTCGACGAGTTCTACACCGGGGTCAAACGCAACGCGCTCGCCCCCGACGAGCTGATCAGAAGCGTGCGCGTGAAGAAGGCCGACGGCCCGCAGCAGTACTCCAAGGTCGGCACCCGCAACGCGATGGTCATCGCCGTGTGCGCCTTCGGCCTCGCGCTGCACCCGCGCACCCGGACCGTCCGCACCGGCATCGGCTCGGCCGCCCCGACCCCCGTCCGGGCGAAGGCCGCCGAGGAGTTCCTGGCCGCCGCCCTGGAGGAGGGCGGCTTCTGGGACAACGGCCGGATCATCACCCCGTCGGTCGCCAAGCGGTTCGCCGACCTGTGCGCCGCCGCCTGCAACCCGATCGACGACGTCCGGGGCACCGCGGACTACCGGCGGCACGCGGTCGGCGTCATGGCCCGCCGCACCCTGACCTGGGCCTGGGAGTCGTACCGCTGCACCGCCGCCGGCACGGAGGGAGCAGCCTGATGCGCGTCACCTTCACCGTCAACGGACGCCCGCAGGAGGCCGACGACGTGTGGGAGGGCGAGTCCCTGCTGTACGTGCTGCGTGAGCGGCTCGGCCTGCCCGGCTCGAAGAACGCCTGCGAGCAGGGCGAGTGCGGCTCGTGCACCATCCGCCTGGACGGCGTGCCGGTGTGCGCCTGCCTGGTCGCCGCCGGCCAGGCCGAGGGCCGCGAGGTCGTCACCGTGGAGGGCCTGGCGGAGTACGCCGCGCGGCGTGCCCGGGAGACGGGCGCGGACGGCACCTCCCCCGGCCCCGGGGAGCCGGGGGACAGCGTGTCCAGGGCCGGAGAGGACACCGTCGCCCAGCCCGGAGGCGGCACCGGTCTCGCGCCCGTGCAGCAGGCGTTCCTCGACGCGGGCGCCGTCCAGTGCGGCTTCTGCACGCCCGGTCTGCTGGTCGCCGCCGACGAGATGCTGGAGCGCAACCCGGACCCCACCGACGCGGACATCCGCGAGGCCCTCTCGGGCAACCTGTGCCGGTGCACCGGCTACGAGAAGATCATGGACGCGGTCCGCCTCGCGGCCGCCCGGCAGAGTGAGGGGGCCTGAACCGTGCCCACCCCCACGTCCGGCACCGCCCGAACGGGAGACACCACCGCCGGCGCCCCCACCGGCGCCCGCGACAGCACCCCCGCCGGCGCCCCCACCGGACTCACCCAGCAGTCCCGCACCGAGGGCGGCATCGGCGAGTCCACGCTCCGGCCCGACGGCACCCTGAAGGTCACCGGCGAGTTCGCGTACTCGTCCGACCTGTGGCACGAGGACATGCTGTGGGGCCAGATCCTGCGCTCCACCGTCGCGCACGCCGAGATCGTCTCCATCGACACGAGCGAGGCCCTGGCGACCCCCGGCGTGCACGCCGTCATGACGTACGACGACCTGCCGGCCGACGTGACCCACTACGGCCTGGAGGTCCGGGACACCCCCGTCCTCGCCCACGGCAAGGTGCGCCACCACGGCGAGCCCGTCGCGATCGTCGCCGCCGACCACCCGGAGACCGCCCGCCGCGCCGCCGCGAAGATCAAGGTCGAGTACCGCGAGCTGCCCGTCGTCACCGACGAGGCCTCCGCGACCGCCCCCGGCGCGCCCCTCGTCCACGACCACCGCACCGACGACCACGCCCGGCACGTCCCGCACCCGAACATCCTCCACCGCCAGCCCATCGTCCGCGGCGACGCCGCCGGGGCCGCGCGGAAGGCCGATGTGATCGTCACCGGCGACTACCACTTCGGCATGCAGGACCAGGCTTTCCTCGGACCGGAGTCCGGCCTCGCCGTGCCCGAGGAGGACGGCGGCGTCCACCTCTACATCGCCACCCAGTGGCTGCACTCCGACCGGCGCCAGATCGCCCCGGTGCTCGGCCTGCCCGAGGAGAAGGTGCGCATGACGCTGGCCGGCGTCGGCGGCGCCTTCGGCGGCCGGGAGGACCTGTCGATGCAGATCCACGCCTGCCTGCTGGCCCTGCGCACCGGCAGGCCCGTCAAGATCGTCTACAACCGCTTCGAGTCCTTCTTCGGCCACGTCCACCGCCACCCGGCCCGCCTGCACTACGAGCACGGCGCCACCGCGGACGGCAGGCTGACGCACGTGAAGTGCCGGATCGTGCTCGACGGCGGCGCGTACGCCTCCGCCTCCCCGGCCGTCGTCGGCAACGCCGCCTCCCTGGGCGTCGGCCCCTACCGGGTCGACGACGTCGACATCGAGGCCCTCGCCCTCTACACCAACAACCCGCCCTGCGGCGCCATGCGCGGCTTCGGCGCGGTCCAGGCCTGCTTCGCCTACGAGGCCCAGATGGACAAGCTGGCCGCACGGCTCGGCATGGACCCGGTGGAGCTGCGCCGGCTGAACGCCATGGAGCAGGGCACCCTCCTGCCGACCGGGCAGCCGGTCGACTCCCCGGCCCCGGTCGCCGAACTCCTGCGCCGCGTCAAGGCGATGCCGATGCCGCCGGAACGGGCGTGGGAGTCCAGCGAGGGCGTCGACGTACGGCAGCTGCCCGGCGGCCTGTCCAACACCACGCACGGCGAAGGCGTCGTCCGGGGCGTCGGCTACGCCGTCGGCATCAAGAACGTCGGCTTCTCCGAGGGCTTCGACGACTACTCCACCGCCCGCGTCCGCATGGAGGTCGTCGCCGGCGAGCCCGTCGCCACCGTCCACACGGCCATGGCGGAGGTCGGCCAGGGCGGCGTCACCGTCCACGCGCAGATCGCCCGCACCGAGCTCGGCGTCGCCCAGGTCACCATCCGCCCGGCCGACACCGGCGTGGGCAGCGCCGGGTCCACGTCCGCGTCGCGGCAGACGTACGTCACCGGCGGCGCCGTGAAGCACGCCTGCGAGCTGGTGCGCGAGAAGGTGCTGGAGATCGGGCGGCGCAAGTTCGGCTCCCACCACCCGGCCTGGGCGACGGCCGAACTGCTGCTTCAGGGCGGCAAGGTCGTCACCGACGGCGGCGAGGTCCTCGCCGGCCTGGCGGACGTCCTCGAGGAGGAGGCCGTGGAGGTGGTGGAGGAGTGGCGGCACCGGCCGACCGAACCCTTCGACCGGCGCACCGGCCAGGGCAACGGCCACGTCCAGTACTCCTTCGCCGCGCACCGCGCCGTCGTCGAGGTCGACACCGAACTCGGGCTGGTGAAGGTGATCGAGCTGGCCTGCGCCCAGGACGTCGGCAAGGCGCTCAACCCGCTGTCCGTCGTCGGCCAGATCCAGGGCGGCACGGCGCAGGGGCTGGGCATCGCCGTCATGGAGGAGATCGTCGTCGACCCGAGGACGGCGAAGGTGCGCAACCCCTCCTTCACGGACTACCTGATCCCCACCATCCTCGACACCCCGGCCATCCCCGTCGACATGCTGGAACTCGCCGACCACCACGCCCCGTACGGGCTGCGTGGCGTCGGCGAGGCGCCCACCCTGTCGTCCACCCCGGCCGTCCTCGCGGCGATCCGGGCCGCGACCGGACTGGAGCTGAACCGGACGCCGGTACGGCCGGAGCACCTCACCGGTACCGCGTGAGAGCCGAGGAGGCCACCGGATGCTGGACATCGCCGAGGAGCTGAACCGGTGGGCCGGCCAGGGACGCGACTTCGCCGTGGCCACCGTGGTGGCGGTCGGCGGCAGCGCCCCGCGCATGCCGGGCGCCGCCCTCGCGGTGGACGCCGACGGCACGGCGGTCGGCTCGGTCTCCGGCGGCTGCGTGGAGGGCGCGGTGTACGAGCTGTGCCGGCAGGCCCTGCGGGACGGCGAGAGCGTCCTCGAGCGTTTCGGCTACAGCGACCAGGACGCCTTCGCCGTCGGCCTGACCTGCGGCGGCGTCATCGACGTCCTCGTCACGCCGGTCCGGGCCGCCGACCCGGCCCGCCCGGTGCTCGCGTCCGCGCTCGCCGACGCCGCGCACGGCCGGGCGGCGGCGCTGGCACGGGTCGTGTCCGGCCCGGCGGACCTCACCGGCCGCGCCCTGCTGGTCCGCGCCGACGGCACGCACCAGGGCGGCTTCGGCGGGCATCCGGACCTGGACCGCACGGTCGCCGCCGAGGCGTCGGCGTTCCTCGACGCCGGCCGCACCGGCACCGTGGAACTCGGCGCGCGGGGCTCGCGCTGCGGTACGCCGCTCACGGTCCTGGTCGAGTCCCGCGTACCCCCGCCCCGCATGATCGTCTTCGGCGCGATCGACTTCGCGTCGGCCCTGGTCCGCGTCGGCAAGTTCCTCGGCCACCACGTCACCGTGTGCGACGCTCGGCCGGTCTTCGCGACCCGGGCCCGCTTCCCGGAGGCCGACGAGATCGTCGTCGACTGGCCGCACCGGTACCTGGAGCGGACGTCCGTGGACGCCCGCACGGTGCTGTGCGTGCTGACCCACGACGCCAAGTTCGACGTACCCCTGCTCCGGCTGGCGCTGCGCCTCCCGGTCGCCTACGTCGGCGCGATGGGCTCCCGCCGCACCCACCTGGACCGCGACGCGCGGCTGCGGGAAGCCGGCCTCACCGACGCGGAACTGCGCCGCCTGCGCTCGCCGATCGGCCTCGACCTGGGCGCCCGCACCCCGGAGGAGACGGCCCTGTCGATCGCGGCGGAGATCGTCGCCACCCGGCGCGGCGGCACCGGCCTGCCCCTCACCGGAACACCCACCCCGATCCACCACGACCAGTCCCCGGCGGCCGCGAGGCGTGTCGCGTTGTCGCGGCGGGGGTCACGGGCGTCGTAGCAGGCGGTCGGCCGCGCGGCCGAAGACGTAGTGCGACGTGCGGGCGACCACCGGGTCGAGGAGGCCGGGGAGCGGACGGACGTCCAGTTCCTCGTGCCAGCGCACGCGGCTGCGGCCGCCCGGTCCCGGGCCGACCTCCAGTTCGGCCCACCCCGTCACGACCCGGCCCCGCTTCTCCAGCCGGCACAGGCCCGGCGTGTCCGGCGTCGGCGGCCGCCACACCGTGACTTCCATGGGGTCGTCGAAGGCGAGCGGGCCGATGCCCGAACGGGCCACGAAGACCGTGCCCACGCGGGTCGGCGGCGGAGTCGTCACGGTGACACGGGTCAGCGGAACCACCTCGCCGTGGCGAGGCCATTCCGTCAGGCGCCGCCAGGCCTCGTGGGGAGGGAGCGGCGCCGTGCGTTCGAGGAGGAAGGTGGCCACGGCACGATCGTAGGGAATCCGGGCTGCTCGACCGGGTTCCCGCCGGCAGGCCACCGGGTTGTCCGGGGGCGCGCGGGCCCGCCGAGCGCCCCCGGACGGCCCCTTCCCGCGCCTTTTGATCGCCCCGCGCGGGTCCGGTGGCCCGGAAGTCACCCGGAGTGAACATCATTGGTGCGGCCTTTATGGCGAGTGGTCTCCACGTGTTTGAGGCGCCTTCTCCCTGGCACCCGGCGCACTCCAGCCCGCACACGCCGCCCGTGACGGAGCCCGTGCCATGCACCTGCTTGGGATCAACGACCTGTTCCACGACCCGGCCGCCGCTGGGGTGGTGGACGGCCGCGCCGTCGCCGCCACCGAGGAGGAGCGGTTCAGCCGCCGCGAGCACGGCAAGCGCCCCCTGCCCTTCTCCGCCTCCGCCTGGGAGCTGCCCGAGCCGTCCGCGCGCTGGTGCCCGCGCCGAGCGGGCCTGCGGGCGGAGGAACTCGACGCCGTCGCCTCCCCCCTCGGCTCCGGGGCGGCCCGCCCGGCCCGCGACGTGGGCCCGGACAACCCCCGGGACCCGCTGCGCCCCGAGTACGCCCGCCGCGCCCCCGACGAGCGCGACGAACCGCCGTCGGCGCGGATGCCCGCCGCCTTCGAGCGGCGCACCGGACCGCCGGCGATGGCCGGCACCGGCCTCGACACCGCCGGCCGGCCCATGGCCGGCGACCCGCGTGACGCCCCGGAGTGCTTCGGCCCGGCGCCCGTGGACCTGCTCGCCGTCGGACCGTACGCGGCGCGCCGGGGGAGGGCGTTCGGATGACCGACTACGCCGTCGTGATCCCCACCCTGGTGCGGGACACCCTCGCCGACTGCCTCGCGGCCCTCGCCGCCGCGACCGGGCCCCGGCCCGAGCAGATCCTCGTCGTCGACGACCGGCCCGGACCCGCGCCCGACCCGGCCGCGCTGGCGCACCCCCTCAGCGTCCTGGGCGACCTGCGGGAGCGCACCGTCGTGCTGCACAGCGGCGGCCGCGGCCCGGCCGCCGCCCGCAACACCGGCCTGCGCGGGGTCACCGCGCCCTGGGTCGCCTTCCTCGACGACGACGTCCAGGCCGGCCCGCACTGGTGCGCCCAGCTCACCGAGGACCTCGCCGAGGCGTCCCCGGACACCGCCGGGGTGCAGGGCGTCATCGCCGTACCACTGCCCGGCGAGCGCCGCCCCACCGAGTGGGAACGGGGCACCGCGGCACTCGCGCAGGCCCGGTGGACCACCGCCGACATGGCCTACCGCACCGACGCGCTGAAGTACGTCGGCGGCTTCGACGAGCGCTTCCGGCACGCCCTCCGCGAGGACGCCGACCTCGCGCTGCGCGTCCTCGACGCCGGCTGGCGCATCCGGCAGGGCCGCCGCACGACGCGCCACCCGGTCCGACCCGCCTCCCGCTGGGTCTCCCTGCACGCCCAGCGCGGCAACGCCGACGACGCGCTCATGCGCCACCTGCACGGCCCCGACTGGTGGGAGAGGGCGTACGCCCCGCGCGGCCGGCTGCGCTCCCACCTCGCCGTCACCGCCGTCGGCGCCGCCGCGTGCCTCCTCGCCGCCGCCGGGTACCGGCGGCCGGCCGCGGCCTGCGCGGCCGGCTGGGCCGCCGGCACCGGCGAGTTCGCGTGGGCGCGCATCACCCCCGGGCCGCGCACCCGTGAGGAGGTCGTCGCCATGCTCGCGACCAGCGCGCTCATCCCGCCCGCGGCCACCTGGTACTGGCTCGGCGGGCTGTGGCGGCACCGCTCCGCCCCGGCCTGGCCGGAGGTGGCGTCGTGACCCAGGAGACCATTCCCGGCCCCGCCGTCACCCGCGACGGGCCGCCCGCCGTGCGGACCGTCCTGTTCGACCGCGACGGCACCCTCGTCGAGGACGTCCCCTGCAACGCCGACCCGGACCGGGTGCGCCCCGTCGCCGGCGCCCGTGAGGCGCTCCGCCTGCTGCGCGCCCACGGCATCCGCACCGGCGTCGTCACCAACCAGTCCGGCGTCGCGCGCGGCCTGCTCACCGCCGCCGACGTCCGCCGCGTCAACCGGCGCGTCGACGACCTCCTCGGCCCCTTCGACGTGTTCGCGGTGTGCCCGCACGGCCCCGACGACGGCTGCCACTGCCGCAGACCGGAGCCCGGCATGGTGCTGTGGGCGTGCGGTCGGCTGTGCACCCCGCCCGAGCGCTGCGTCGTCGTCGGCGACATCGAGGCCGACGTGCAGGCCGCCCGCCGGGCGGGAGCCCACGGGATCCTCGTGCCGAACGCGCGCACCCGCCCCGAGGAGACGGCCCGCGCCGACCACGTGGCGCCGGACCTGACCACGGCCGTGCGGGCGGTGCTGGCCGGGCCGCAGCGGGGGCGCGTGATCGCCGACGAACGCCCGATCGCGAACGCCTTCGACACGAGCCGGAGGACGCGATGAAGGCACGGGTCGCCCGAGTCGACAGCTTCGGCGACGTCCCGCTCGCCGGAGCCGTCCCCGGCGGCCTGCTGCCGCCCCGCCCGCACGCCCCGTCCCCCGTGCCGGGCGCCGTCGTCGTACACCCGGGCGCGGGGGCGCCGTCGCACGGCCGGCCCGTCGAGCGGTGCGCGGCCGTCGCGCGCACGGTGCGCACGGTGCGCACGGCAGGTCACCGGGGCGTCGTCACCGGGGGGCCGGGCTAGACGAACCGGTGGCCCGGATCGCCGAGTTCGCCGGTCTGCCCGGCGCCGGACCTGTTCAGTACCGCACGCCGCGCGAGCGCCCGCGACGGACTCCGTGACGCGTGAGACCGGACCGGGAATGATCCGCGCGTCCGGGGGAGCCGACCGCCGGCGGACCGCTCTGGCGCCCCGTGCGGACCGCCCCGACCGTGCGGTCCGCCCCCTGCCCCGGTCACCCTGGTGCCCCGGTCGCCCTGGTGCCCCGGTCACCCCGGCCACCCGGTCACCCCGGCCACCCGGTCACCCCGGCGCCCCGGACGGGACGACCGGGTCCGCGTCCCGGGACCGTCCGCCCGGGGGCAGGGACCATAGGCCCCTGCCCCGCCGCACAGCCCTGCCCGGACAGTTGCAGGGGAACGGACCGCACGCCGTGGCCCGGCCCCGCCGGGTGACGCCGGTACGACCGCGAAACCGTGACAACCGCGAGAACCGCGAGAACCGCGAGAACCGCGAGAACCGCGAGAACCGCGAGAACAAGGACGGACACGATGGCCCAGTCGTCGACGATGGAGAGCGGCAGCCCGGCCCCGGGCGCGCCGGTGCCCGGCCGGGCGTGGCTGATGCTGGCCCTGGCCACTGTCGGATTCGCCGTGAACTTCTGGGCGTGGGCGCTGCTCAGCCCGCTCGGACCCCGCTTCAAGGACAGCCTCGACCTGTCGTCGTTCGAGCAGTCGCTGCTGGTGGCGGTGCCGGTCGTGGTCGGCTCGCTGGGCCGCATCCCGGTGGGCGCGCTGACCGACCGGTTCGGCGGACGGGTGATGTTCCCGCTGGTGTCGGCCGCCACCGTCGTCCCGGTGCTGTACCTGGGCCTGGCCGGGCACTCCTCGCTCGCCGCCCTCCTGATCGGCGGGTTCTTCCTCGGCATCGGCGGCACCGCCTTCGCCGTCGGCGTGCCCTTCGTCAGCGCCTGGTTCCCGCCCGAGCGGCGCGGCCTGGCCATCGGCGTCTTCGGGATGGGCATGGGCGGCACCGCGATCAGCGCGCTGACCACGGTCAAGCTGGTGGACGGGCCCGGTATGGCCGCCCCCTTCGTGATCACCGCGATCGTGCTCGCGGCCTACGCGGTGCTGGCCGCCCTGGTGATGCGGGACGCCCCGGCGCGCACCGTGCCCACCGAGCCGCTGACCCGCCGCCTGGCCGCCACCCTGCGCCTCGGCATCACCTGGCAGGCGTCCGCCCTGTACGCGGTCGCCTTCGGCGGCTACGTCGCCTTCTCCGTCTACCTGCCCACCTACCTCAAGACCGGCTACGGGCTCTCCCAGGCCGACGCCGCCAACCGGATGGCCGGCTTCGTGCTGCTGGCGGTGGCGATGCGGCCGGTCGGCGGCTGGCTCTCGGACCGCCTCGGCCCCGTCCGGGTCCTCGCCGGCAGCATGGCCGTGGTGCTCACCGCGGCGTTCGTGCAGTCGCTGACGCCCTCGCTCGCGCCGGTCGGCACCATCGCCTTCCTGTCCATGGCCGCCGCGCTGGGCGCCGGCAGCGGCGCCGTCTTCGCCCTGGTGGCACTGCTGGCCCCGGCGAACATGGTCGGCTCGGTCACCGGCGTCGTGGGCGCCGCGGGCGGCCTGGGCGGCTTCGTGCCACCGCTGGTGATGGGCTCGCTCTACGGCGCCTACGGCTCCTACGCCGTCGGCCTGGTGCTGCTGGGCCTGGTCGCCGCCGCGGCGCTGGCCTTCACCGGCACCGGCGTCCGCCACGCGGTCAGCGGCCGTACCCGCCGCGCGCCGGCCTCGCCCGCCACCTCCCACTGACCACACCCGTCAGGAGCCCGCGATGTGCGAGTACTGCGGCTGCCAGTCCCTGGCCGCCATCGACGAACTGACCCGCGAGCACGACGAGGTGGTGCGCCTGATCAGCCACCTGCGGACCGCTCACCGAAGCGGCGACACGGCCACCCTGGCGGCCGTCGCCCGGGACGTCGCCGCCGTGCTCGGCCCGCACACCGAGGTGGAGGAGCACGGCCTGTTCCCCGCCCTGGCCGACGACTTCCCCGAGCAGATCGGCGCCCTGGAGGCGGAGCACCGCCAGGTCGAGGCGGTGCTCGCCGAGGCCGCCGACGGCGTGACACCCGCCGACCCGACCTGGCCGGACCGGCTGATGGACGCGATGGCGGTGCTGCGCGACCACATCCTCAAGGAGCAGGACGGCGTCTTCCCGGCCGCGCTGGCCAACCTCGGCACCGAGGAATGGGAAGCCGTCGACGCCGCCCGCGCGAAGGCGGGCGGCGCCCTGCCCCGCCAGACCGCCTGAGCACGACCTGCCCCGCCGGACCGCCTGAGCACGACCCGCCCCGCCGGACCGCCTGGCACGACCCGCCAGACCACCAGACCAACGGACCGCCTGACGCACGACCCCGCCCCGGCCACCTCGTACGACCACGAGGTGGCCGGTTTTCGTCCCGGCGCGCATGCCCCGGCCGGGCGCGGGTAGCCGCCTGCTCGCGAGGAACGCCCCACGTGGGGGACGCGCATTGTTCGCGGTGCGCCTGTTGACCTTCGGGGGTACCACGGCCGTAAGGTCGAGCCCGGCCGTTCGATTCGCGACACGCACGGGCCCGGTGCCCGGGATGCGGGGTGCAGGGTGAGCACGGAGACCGGTCCGCAGCGGACACCGGCGGGCATGGACAGCGGCCTCGCCGAGGCGCTCGTCCGCAGCCGCCGCTTCTTCAGCCGGGCGGAGGTCTCCCCGGACCTGCGCACCCTGCACAAGGCCGGCGGCCGGCAGGCGGACGCGTTCTACCGGGACCGCTGGTCGCACGACAAGGTGGTGCGCTCCACCCACGGCGTGAACTGCACCGGCTCCTGCTCGTGGAAGGTGTACGTCAAGGACGGCATCATCACCTGGGAGGCCCAGCAGACAGACTACCCCTCGGTCGGCCCGGACCGGCCCGAGTACGAGCCGCGCGGCTGCCCGCGCGGGGCCGCGTTCTCCTGGTACACCTACTCGCCGACCAGGGTCCGCTACCCGTACGTGCGGGGCGTGCTGCTGCAGATGTACCGCGAGGCGAAGGCGCGCCTGGGCGACCCGGTCGCGGCCTGGGCCGACATCGTCTCCGACCCGGAGCGGGCCCGGCGCTACAAGTCCGCCCGCGGCAAGGGCGGCCTGGTGCGGGCGAGCTGGGACGAGGCGGTGGAGATGGTGGCCGCCGCGCACGTGCACACGATCAAGGCGCACGGCCCGGACCGGCTGGCCGGCTTCTCGCCCATCCCGGCGATGTCGATGGTCTCGCACGCCGTGGGCGCCCGCTTCTACTCCCTGCTCGGCGGGGTGATGCTGTCCTTCTACGACTGGTACGCCGACCTGCCGGTCGCCTCGCCGCAGGTGTTCGGCGACCAGACCGACGTACCGGAGTCGGGGGACTGGTGGGACGCCGGCTACCTGATCATGTGGGGGTCTAACCTGCCGGTGACGCGGACGCCGGACGCGCACTGGATGGCCGAGGCCCGCTACCGCGGCCAGAAGGTGGTGGCGGTCTCCCCGGACTACGCGGACAACGTGAAGTTCGCCGACGAGTGGCTGCCCGCCCGGCCCGGCACCGACGGCGCCCTGGCGATGGCCATGGGGCACGTCGTCCTCAGGGAGTTCTTCGTCGAGCGGCGCACGCCGTACTTCGACGGCTACGTCAAGCGCTTCACCGACCTGCCGTTCCTGGTGACGCTCGACGAACGGGCGCCGGGCAGCTACGCGCCCGGCAAGTTCCTGACCGCCGCCGACCTGGGCGGCGAGCACGCCGAGGCCGAGCACGCCGAGTTCCGCACCGTGCTGCTGGACGCCGCGACCGGGGCGCCGGCGGTGCCGCCCGGCACCCTCGGCGACCGGTACGGCGAATCCGGCGCCGGCAAGTGGAACCTGGACCTCGGCGACATCGACCCGCTGCTGTCGGCCGAGGGCGGCGACGAGACGCCCGTGGAGGTGGAGCTGCCGCGGTTCGACGCG
The DNA here is from genome assembly GCF_044335305.1 of Streptomyces sp. NPDC020490. Classification (NCBI taxonomy): domain Bacteria; kingdom Bacillati; phylum Actinomycetota; class Actinomycetes; order Kitasatosporales; family Streptomycetaceae; genus Streptomyces; species Streptomyces sp. NPDC020490. Next base: position 54,325 of record NZ_JBIRUY010000011.1, read on the forward strand.
CCTGACGGCAGCGCGGGAAAGCTGCTGCGCGGCGTACCCGTACGACGGGTCGGCGGCCGCCTGGTCACCACCGTGTACGACCTGCTGCTCGCCCAGTACGGGGTGGCCCGCGACGGGCTGCCCGGCCGCTGGCCGGCCTCCTACGAGGACCCCGAGGAGCCCTGCACCCCGGCCTGGCAGGCGGCGATCACCGGCGTGGACGCCGGGCGGGCGGCCCGCATCGCGCGCGAGTTCGCGGCCAACGCCGAGGAGTCCGGCGGCCGTTCGATGATCATCATGGGGGCGGGCACCAACCACTGGTTCCACTCCGACACCATCTACCGTGCCTTCCTGACCCTGACCACGCTCACCGGCTGCCAGGGCGTCAACGGCGGCGGCTGGGCGCACTACGTCGGCCAGGAGAAGGTCCGCCCGATCACCGGCTACTCGGCGCTCGCGACCGCCGCGGACTGGAACCGCCCGGCCCGCCAGATGATCCAGACCGCGTACTGGTACCTGCACGGCGACCAGTTCCGCTACGACCCCTTCTCCGCCGACGCGCTCGCGGCGGACGGCACGGGCGCCGGCCCGTTCGCCGGGAAGGCCACCGCGGACGTCATCGCGCAGTCGGCGCGGCTCGGCTGGATGCCGTCGTACCCCACCTTCGACCGCAACCCGCTCGACCTGGCCGACGAGGCCGGCGGCGCGGGCCGCCCGGTCGCCGAGCACGTGGTGGAGGAACTGAAGGCCGGGCGGCTGCGGTTCGCCGGCGAGGACCCGGACGCGCCCGAGAACTTCCCGCGCGTGCTGACCGTCTGGCGGGCCAACCTGCTGGGCTCCTCCGCCAAGGGCAACGAGTACTTCCTCAAGCACCTGCTCGGCACCGACTCCTCCGTACGTGCCGCCGAGGCCCCGCCGGACGCCCGCCCGAAGGACGTCGTGTGGCGGGAGAAGGCCCCGGAGGGCAAGCTCGACCTGCTGCTCACCCTCGACTTCCGGATGACCAGCACCACCGTCTTCTCCGACGTGGTGCTGCCCGCCGCCACCTGGTACGAGAAGCACGACCTGTCCAGCACGGACATGCACCCCTTCGTGCACGCCTTCAACCCGGCCATCGCCCCGCCCTGGCAGACCCGCACCGACTGGGACGCCTTCCACACCCTCGCCCGCGAGTTCAGCCGCCAGGCCCGCGAGCATCTCGGCGTGCGCACCGACGTGGTCGCCGCGCCGCTGCTGCACGACACCCCCGACGAGCTGGCCACCCCGCACGGCCGGGTCCGCGACTGGAAGACCGGCGAGTGCGAACCGGTCCCCGGCCGCACCCTGCCGAAACTGGTCACCGTCGAACGCGACTACGGCGCCGTCGCCGACAAGATGGGCGCCCTCGGCCCGCTGCTCGACAGCCTCGGCGCCACCACCAAGGGCGTCACCTTCCACCTCGACAAGGAAATGCAGTACCTGCGGCACAAGAACGGCGTGGTGCGCGGCGGCGCCGCCGACGGCAGGCCCTCGATCGCCCGCGACACCCACGCCTGCGAGGCGATCCTCGCCCTGTCCGGCACCACCAACGGCCACCTCGCCACCCAGGGCTTCCACGCCCTGGAGGCCCGCACCGGCACCCGGCTCGCCGACCTGGCCGCCGAGCACGAGGGCAAGCGGATCACCTTCGCCGACACCCAGGCCGCGCCCGTGCCGGTGATCACCTCACCGGAGTGGTCCGGCTCGGAGACGGGCGGGCGCCGCTACTCCCCGTTCACCGTCAACGTCGAACGCCTCAAGCCCTGGCACACCCTCACCGGCCGCCAGCACTTCTACCTCGACCACGACTGGATGGCCGCCCTCGGCGAGCAACTCCCGGTCTACCGCCCGCCGTTGAACATGCACGCGCTGTTCGGTGAGCCGCGCCTCGGCGACACCGGCGAGCTCGGGGTGACCGTGCGCTACCTGACCCCGCACAACAAGTGGTCCATCCACTCCGAGTACCAGGACAACCTGTTCATGCTGTCGCTGTCGCGCGGCGGCCCGACCATCTGGATGAGCACCCAGGACGCGGCCAAGGTCGGCGTGCGGGACAACGACTGGGTGGAGGCCGTCAACCGCAACGGCGTCGTCGCCGCCCGCGCGGTCGTCTCGCACCGCATGCCGGAGGGCACCGTCTACATGCACCACGCCCAGGACCGGCTGATCGACGTGCCCCGCACCGAGACCACCGGCCGGCGCGGCGGCATCCACAACTCGCTGACCCGCCTGCTGATCAAGCCGAGCCATCTCATCGGCGGCTACGCCCAGCTCACGTACGCCTTCAACTACCTCGGCCCGACCGGCAACCAGCGCGACGAGGTGACGGTCATCCGCCGCCGCACCGATCAGGAGGTCGAGTACTGATGTCCCGCGGCGAAGCCCCCATCGGACGCGTCATGGCCCAGATGGCGATGGTCATGAACCTCGACAAGTGCATCGGCTGCCACACCTGCTCGGTCACCTGCAAACAGGCGTGGACCAACCGCACCGGCGTCGAGTACGTCTGGTTCAACAACGTCGAGACCCGGCCCGGCCAGGGCTACCCCCGCCGCTACGAGGACCAGGACACCTGGAAGGGCGGCTGGGAGCTCAACAAGCGCGGCCGGCTGGCGCTGAAGGCGGGCGGCCGGTTCAAGAAGCTGATCCAGATCTTCTCCAACCCCAAACTGCCCACGCTCGACGACTACTACGAGCCGTGGACGTACGACTACGAGACCCTCACCAACGCCCCGCTCCAGGAGCACACCCCGGTCGCCCGCCCCAAATCCCTGATCACCGGCAAGGACCACAAGATCTCCTGGTCCGCCAACTGGGACGACGACCTGGGCGGCAGCGCCGAGCACGGCGAGAAGGACGTGCTGCTGGGCCAGGTGTCGGAGAAGATCAAGCTCGAGTTCGAGCAGACCTTCATGTTCTACCTGCCGCGCATCTGCGAGCACTGCCTCAACCCGTCCTGCGCCGCCTCCTGCCCCTCCGGCGCGATCTACAAGCGCACCGAGGACGGCATCGTCCTCGTCGACCAGGACCGCTGCCGCGGCTGGCGGATGTGCGTCACGGGCTGCCCGTACAAGAAGGTCTACTTCAACCACCGCACCGGCAAGGCGGAGAAGTGCACCTTCTGCTTCCCCCGCGTCGAGGTCGGCCTGCCCACCGTGTGCTCCGAGACCTGCGTGGGCCGGCTGCGCTACATCGGCCTCGTCCTCTACGACGCCGACCGCGTCCTCGAGGCCGCCTCCACCCCCGACGAGACGGACCTGTACGAGGCCCAGCGGCAGGTCTTCCTCGACCCGGACGACCCGCGGGTGGTCGCCGCGGCGGAGCGGTCGGGCATCCCGCGGGACTGGATCGAGGCCGCCCGGCGCTCCCCGGTGCACGCCCTGATCAACACCTACAAAGTGGCCCTGCCGCTGCACCCGGAGTACCGCACCCTGCCGATGGTCTGGTACATCCCGCCGCTCTCCCCGGTCGTCGACGCCGTCCGCGAGACCGGCCAGGACGCCGAGGACCACCGCAACCTCTTCGCCGCCGTGGACGCCCTGCGCATCCCCGTCGACTACCTCGCCCAGCTGTTCACCGCCGGCGACCCGGCCCCCGTGGACGCCGTGCTGCGCCGCCTGGCGGCCATGCGCTCCTACATGCGCGACATCAACCTCGGCCGCGAGCCGGACGCCACCATCCCGGAACGGGTCGGCATGGGCGAGGAGCAGATGTACGACATGTACCGGCTGCTGGCCCTCGCCAAGTACGACGAGCGGTACGTCATCCCGCCCGCCCACGCCGAACAGGCGCACAAGCTGGAGGAACTGGCCACCGAGTGCAGCCTCGACTACGAGGGCGGCCCCGGGATGGGCGGCTGGGGCCCCTTCGGCGAGACCTCCGGCGGCGCCGCCCCGATAGCGGTGGAGACCTACCGCGCCCTGCACGACCGGCAGACCGCCGACACCCCGGCCGCCCCCACCGACAAGGCCACCCGCGTCAACCTCCTCAACTGGGACGGCAAGGGACGCCCGCCCGGCCTGTTCCCGCCCGGCGGGGACGGCGGGCCCGAGGAGCACGACGAGAAAGGACCCGCGTCATGAGGCCGGACACCGGCGACGCCCGCAGCTCCCCGGCCTGGCAGGTCCAGTCGCTGCTGCTGGCCTACCCCGACGAGGACTTCCGCGACCGCCTCGCCCTGGCCCGGCGGGTCGCCGCCCTCCAGCCCCGGCCGGTCGGCCGCCCCCTGACGGCCTTCGCCGACCACGCCGAGCGCACCCCGCCGCCAGACCTGGCCGCCGACTACGTCGCCACCTTCGACCACCGCAAACGCTGCTGCCCGTACCTGACGTACTACGCGCACGGCGACACCCGGAAGCGCGGCCTCGCGCTGCTGCGCCTCAAGCAGACCTACGCCCGCGCCGGCTGGCGGCTGAGCGACGACGAACTGCCCGACCACCTCGCCGTCGTCCTGGAGTTCGCCGCCGCCGAGCCCGCCGCCGGGGCACGCCTGCTCACCGACCACCGCGCCGGCCTGGAACTGCTGCGCCTGGCGCTGCACGACACCGGCTCCCCGTGGGCGGCCGTCCTGGACTCCGTCTCCGCCACGCTCCCCGCCCTCGGCGGCGACGTCCGCGAGGCGGTGGCCCGGCTCGCCGCCCAGGGGCCGCCCGAGGAACAGGTCGGCCTGGACCCCTACGCACCCCCGCAGTTCCTGCCCGACCCCGTGGTGGGAGGCCCCCGATGACCGCGCCCGCGCAGCCCGTCAGCCTCGCGGCGGAAGCCGGCACCGGAGGCATCCTGCTCTGGGTCGTCCTGCCGTACGTCTCCCTGGCCGTCTTCGTCCTCGGCCACGTCTGGCGCTACCGCTACGACAAGTTCGGCTGGACCACCCGCTCCTCCCAGCTCTACGAGAACCGGCTGCTGCGCATCGGCAGCCCGCTGTTCCACTTCGGCATCCTCGTCGTGCTCCTCGGCCACATCGGCGGCCTGGTCATCCCCAAGAGCTGGACCGAGGCCGTCGGCATCGGCGAGGACGCCTACCACGCCACCGCCGTCGCGCTCGGCACCATCGCCGGCGTGTGCACCCTGGGCGGCCTGGCCATCCTCGTCTACCGCCGCCGCACCGTCGGCCCCGTCTTCTCCGCCACCACCCGCAACGACAAGGCCATGTACGTCTCGCTCACCGCGACGATCGTGCTCGGCCTGTCCGCGACCGTCGCCGCGAACATCGTCGGCGGCGGCTACGACTACCGCGTGACCATCTCCCCCTGGTTCCGCTCGATCTTCTACTTCCAGCCCGACCCGGACCTGATGTCCGGTGCCCCGATCCTGTTCCAGCTGCACGCCGTCAGTGCCCTGCTGCTCTTCGCCGCCTGGCCCTTCACCCGCCTGGTCCACATGCTCACGGCCCCGCTCGGCTACCTGACCCGCCCCTACATCGTCTACCGCAGCCGCGACACCCGCCTCGGCAACCGCCCACCCCGCCGCGGCTGGGAACGCGTGGGCTGACGGCCGGCGGAGAGCTGCGGCTCAATACGTCTAGAGCCAGCCGCGCCGCTTGAAGACGACGTACAGGCTGACGCAGACCGCGGCCATCAGGGCGACCGAGAGGGGGTATCCGAACGACCAGTGCAGCTCCGGCATGTGCCGGAAGTTCATGCCGTACACCGTGCCGACCAGCGTCGGGGCGAACAGGATGGCCGCCCAGGCGGAGATCCTCTTGATCTCCTCGTTCTGCTCGAAGCCCGCCTCCGCCAGTGCCCGCATCTCCGCGTTCTGCTGCTGGGTGACCAGCGTCGCGTTGACCGTGAGGATGTCGGCGAGGGCCTGGCGGAAGGAGTCGACGCGTTCGCTGATGTGGGTGACGTGGTCGGCGACGTCCCGCAGGTAGCGCTGCAGCTCCTCGTCGGTGCCGTACTTGGAGAAGCCGGCGATCAGGCCGTGCAGCATGCCCACCAGGGGGCGGGTGGCGCGCTGGAACTCGACCATCTCGCGGGAGAGTTCGTAGATGCGGCGGGAGACCTCGGGGGCGCCGCCGAAGACTTCCGTCTCGATCTCGTCGATGTCGTTCTGGACGCCCTCCACGACCGGCGCGTAGCCGTCGACCACCGCGTCGAGGATCGCGTACAGGACCGCCTCGGGGCCCAGCCTGAGCAGCTCCGGCGTCTCCTCCATGCGGCGGCGGACCGCGGACAGGCCCGGGGCCGCGCCGTGGCGGACGGTGATCAGGAAGTCCGGCCCGACGAACACGTGCAGCTCGCCGAAGTCGACCTCCTCCGGCGCGTCCAGGTAGCGGGCGGCGCGCAGCACGACGAACAGGGTGTCGCCGTAGCGCTCCAGCTTCGGACGCTGGTGGGCCTCCATCGCGTCCTCGACCGCCAGCGGGTGCAGGCCGAACTCGGCTGCCAGGGAAAGCAGTTCGTCCTCCGTCGGGCGGGCCAGGCCGATCCACGCCATGCCGGACGGCCGGGCGCGCAGCTCCCGGTAGGTGTCGGCCAGGGTGGCGGGGGAGGACACCCGCACCCCGTCGCGGTACACCGCCGCCCGCACCACACCGGCCGGCCCGGCGGGCTCGGGGGAGATCGTGGCGGGCGGTACGGCGGGCGGCTGCGCCGAGGGCGGCTGCGCGGGGGCGGCGGTCCGGCGCCAGGCGGGCTTCCTGGGGTGCTTCGCGGGCGGGCGGGCGCGTCGCTCGGACATGGCGGCTGCCTCCCGGTCGGCCGACTGCTGTGATCGTCGAGCAGGATATACGGGGCATACGGCCGCACCCTCCTGCGCGGTCATCGCGGACAGAAACTGTCCGCAAGGGCGCCTAGCGTGCGGGGTATGACGAAGATGACGGCCCCGACGGCGCCCGTGCTCGGCACCCGCGCCCTCAACCGCGCGACCCTCGCCCGCCAGCTGCTGCTGCGCCGCTCGCCGATGTCCGTCGCGGCCGCCGTCGAGCACCTGGTCGGCCTGCAGGCCCAGAACGTCAGGCCGCCGTACTACGCCCTCGCCGCCCGCCTCGACGGATTCGCCCCCGAGCGGCTCTCCGCGCCGATGGCCGGCCGCGAGGTCGTCCGCATCGTCACCGTGCGCTCGACCATCCACACCCACACCGCCGACGACTGCCTCACCCTGCGCCCGCTCGTGCAGCCCGCCCGGGACCGCGAACTCGGTGCCTTCCGCAAGGGGCTCGCCGGGGTCGACCTCGACCGGCTCGCCGCCCTCGCCCGCGGCCTCGTCGAGACCGGGCCGCGCACCATGGGGCAACTGCGCGAGGCCCTCGCCGCCGAGTGGCCGGACGCCGACCCGCAGGCCCTCGCGGTCGCCGCCCGCTGCCGCCTGCCGCTGGTCCAGGTCACCCCCCGCGGCCTGTGGGGCAGGAGCGGCCGGGTCGCGCTCACCACCGCCGAGCACTGGCTCGGCCGTCCCGCCGAGCCGGCCCCGGCGCCCGACGCGGTCGTACGGCGTTACCTCGCCGCCTTCGGCCCCGCCTCCGTCAAGGACATGCAGACCTGGGCCGGCCTGACCCGGCTGCGCCCGGCCTTCGAACGCCTCCGCCCGCGGCTGGTCACCTTCCGCGACGAGAACGGCGTGGAACTGTTCGACCTCCCGGACGCGCCCCGGCCCGATCCGGACACCCCGGCGCCGCCCCGCTTCCTGCCCGAGTTCGACAACCTGCTGCTCTCCCACGCCGACCGCACCCGCGTCGTCCCGCCCGCCCACCGCGGCCGCAACTGGCGGGGGAACACCGCCCACCGCACCCTCCTCGTCGACGGTTTCCTGGCCGGCGTGTGGGCACTGGAGGCGGACGCCCTCGTCGTACAGCCCTTCGGCAGGCTCACCGGCGCCCGGCGGCGGGAGGTGGCCGAAGAGGGGGAACGGATGCTCGCGGCCCTGCACCCCGGCAGCTCGTACGGCATCCGCTTCGGACCGTACTGCCGTAGACCCGGCGGGCCGCCCGCCCCTGGACATCGGCCCATCGGCCCTGAACATTGGACAGGGGGCGTTGCGGGCTGCTCGTGGAAGCTCGCAACGCCCCCTGGTTCTTTACCTGAGGGTTGCTCAGGAAGCCTTCCGGGTCACGCGCCGGCCCGCGCGGTCACCAGGCCGGAGCAGGCGGTCAGCCGGGGGTGGACACCCGGGTGACCGGCCTCCGCGCGGTCTCGCCCGGAGAAGTGATCCCTGCCAGGACGCCCCTGACGAGCAGGGGACCGCCGCTGTCGTCCTGGCAGGTGTCGAAGCCGCCGGAGGTGTGTCCGGCGCAGATGGTGTGGGGCCGGACGAGGTCCGGACCGCAGGAGTTCGCACGGCCGGAGTCGGTCCGGATCTTCCTGACTCGGGTGAGCCCGAACATCCGTCTCCTAGGTGGGGGGGTGCCGGTGGGGCGCGCGGGTGTGGGGCGGACCGACCTCGTGTGCCCGGGTGAGCGGCACGCCCTCACGCTAGGACCCGGCACGCCGGGCACCCAATGAGGGAACCCCCTAGTGGGGTCGGGCAGGGAAAACCCTCGGTCGGCCCCCGGTGGACCCCTGGCGTGATCCTCAGCGGAACCGGACGGGCCTCACTTGGTGCGACGCCCCGCCGCCAGCCGGACGATGTCCACCCGGGAGCGGATCCCCAGCTTGCGGTACACCCGGGTGAGGGTCGCCTCGACCGTCTTGACGCTGATGAACAGGCGCGCGGCGATCTCCCGGTTGGTCGCCCCCTCCATGACGAGCGCGGCCACCTGACGCTCCATCGAGGCGAGGCCCTCCAGCCCCTCCGACGCGGCGACGGGGGCGGCCGGTTCCACCGGGTTCGCCACGGCCGCCGCCTCCACCTGACGCACCCACGGCAGCGCACGGCAGCGCCGGAACAGCCGGGCCGCCTCGTCGTACGACGTCGGGCCGGGCGCGGCGGCCACCGCCGCGCGCACCGCGCCGGGAGCCCGGGGCGAGGTGCGCAGCGAGGCCAGCGCGAACGCGGCCCGCGCCTCCTCCAGGCCGTAGCCCAGCTTGGCGAGCCGGTCCTGAGCCGACGTCAGCTGGGTGAGCGCGGCCTCGTACTCCCCGCGCGCCGCCCGCACCAGCGCCTCGGCCCGGTCCAGGACGCCCAGCACGCTCTCCCGGCCGAGCCGCAGCGCGTGCGCGCGCGCCTCGTCGAGGAGCCCCTGCGCCTCGTCGAGCGCGCCGATGCGCACCAGGGCCTCGGCGAGATCGCCGTGCCAGCGGCCGCGCGCCGGGTCGGTGATGCCGAGGCTGTGCTCCAGCTCCCGCACCCGGCGCAGCGACCGGGCCGCTCCCGCGGCGTCCCCGGCGACCAGCTGGGCGTGGCCGAGGGCGGCCAGGCCCCGCGACACGTACATCTGGTCGCCGACCTCCTCGGCCTGGTCCGCCGCTTCCCGGCCCAGGGCCAGCGCCCGCTCCACGTCCCCGCCCGAGGCCTCCGCGAGGGAGGTGAGCACGGCGGAGGGGATCTCGCCGATGCCGGAGTCCCGCGCCAGCCGCAGGCTCTCCCGGGCCAGGTCCAGGGCGCGGCCGCAGTGCCCGGAGCGCAGTTCGGTGTCGGCCAGCAGGCGCACGAAGTGCACCTCGCTCTCGACCATGCCGCGCCGCCGCACCTCGCGCAGCAGCGCCGTGACGGTCGCCCGGGCCTCGGGCAGCTGGTCACTCATGATCAGCCAGCGGTAGCGGGTGGCGCCCGCGCCGTTGTGGTGGCACGCCACCTGCGGGTCCTGCGGCTCCTGCAGCGCCCGCTTGATGGTCGCCGGCGCGTCCGGGTGGCCCATCAGCGTCTCGGTCGTCGCCTGGAACGCCAGGGCGAGCAGTTCGGTGCGCCGGTCGCCGGCCCGGGCCGCGAGCTCCGCCGCGTGCGCGGCCTCCTCCCGGCCGGTGGCGAAGTCGCCCTCCACGACCAGGCCCCGCCAGGCCAGCTGGTAGTGGACCTGGGCCAGCAGCCGCGGGTCGTCGCCCGCGTCGGCCAGCACCTGCGGGTAGACGGTGTCGACCTCGCCGAGGGCCTGCCCGGCCGACTCGATCACCACCATCCAGGCCCGCACCCGGTCCGCGGGCGCGGTGGCCCGGGTCAGCACCTCACGGGCGATGTCCCGGGCGAGGTCCACCTCGCCGGCGGTGATCGCGTCCTCCGCGGCCTGCAGCCGGCGCTGGTCCGGGCCCGGGTCGCCGTCGGGCGGGGTGTGCCGGGCGGCGAGCAGCCCGAGCGACGCGGCGACCGACGGCGCCCCGCGGTCCCGGGCCAGCGCGGCGGCCTCGGCGAGGCGGGCGGCCGCCTCCGGGTCGGTGCCGGTGGTGGCGAGGGCGAGGTGGCGGGCCCGCTCGATCGGGTCGGAGGCCGCGGTGGACAGGGCGGCGTGCGCGGCGCGCCGCTCGTGCGCGGGCGCCTCCGCGTACAGCGCGGCCGAGATCAGCGGATGCGCGAACCGTACGGCGGGCCCCTCCGGCTCGGTCGCCAGCAGTCCGAGCGCGGCGGCCTGCGCGGTCTCGGCCTCGGCGTTCTCCCGGCCGGCGGCGTGCAGCAGGGCGAGCGTGGGGCGGGCGCCGGCGCTGGCCACCAGCAGGGTGCGGCGGGCCTCGTCGGAGAGCATCTCCAGCCGGTTCAGCACCAGCGTGCGCAGCGAGGTGGGCACCGGGAGCGGCTCGCCCGGCCTGACCGGGTGGGAGCTCTCGGCCAGGGCGCGGCCCAGTTCGAGGGCGAACAGGGGGTTGCCGCCGCTGGTGCGGTGGATGTCGCGGACCGTGGAGCGGGGCAGGCCCGGGTAGCCGCGGTGGTCCAGGAGCGCGGACACCTGGGCCCGGGACAGCGGGCCCAGGCGGACGGCGAGGGTGTCCGGCGGAGACGAGCGTAGATGGCGGTCGTACTCCTGGCCCTCGGTGCGCACCGCGCAGAGCAGTTGCACCGGGGTGTCGCCCAGGCGGCGGGCGGCGAAGCCGAGCAGCTCCGCGCTGGCGGAGTCCAGCCACTGCAGGTCGTCGGCGACGACGAGGACGGGGCCCTCGGCGGCGAGCGCGCGCAGCGCGGACAGCACGGCGAGACGCAGCGCGAGCCCGTCGCGCTGGAGGGCGGACTCCTCGCCCCGGCCGGTGAGCGCCGACTCCAGGGCGGTGCGCTGGGCGGCGGGCAGCCGGTCGGACACCTCGTCCACGACCAGGCCGAGGAGGTCGGCGAGGGCGAGGAAGGGCAGATGGGATTCGGACTCGGTGGCCGAGCAGCGCAACACGGTGCGGGCCGACGAGGCGTATTGCGCGGCCAATGCCCGCAGAACGGTCGACTTTCCAATTCCGGCGGGGCCGTGCAGCAGCACGCTGCCGCCGGAGGCGAGCTGCTCACGCGCCGCGGCGAACAGCCCCTCCCGGCCGATGACCAGGTCGGGGCGGCATCTGGCAGGCTCCTTGAAGTCCCGTCGCACGGTCACCGCTCCCTCCGTGTGTCGTGTCCGGGCCAAATTCTAGGCAACGTCTCATTGAAATCCGGACGCCCGAGGAGGTGAGAGATATGACAATCGTCGGGCGTAAGGAAAAAGCAAAGTGCCGCCGAATGCACACCGCCCCCTGGCGGGGCCCCCACTGGGCCCTCGACGGAACCCCTGCGGAACCCCTGCGGGGCCACGCCGGCCGCCCTGCGGCGCGGACCGCGAACCCCCCTCCGCCATGGGCCCGTACCGATCCGCCTACCCCACCCGGCTCCGCCGAACCGCCGGAGGACAACCGCAGCGCCCCGAGCGGCAGCGCCACGCACGGCCACGGCCCGCCCGCGCCGGGGGCGGTTCCTGGGCGGCGTGCCGTCGCGGCGGCGGGTCCTTGCGGCGGGTTACGGGGCGCGTGGGGGTGGGGTTCGCCGTGCGGCGGGGGCGGTTACCCCGGCGCCCCGCGGCGCCGGGCCACGGCCGCCGGGTCCGCGTGGCGGGTTGCGGGGGCCGTGTGCGGGGGCGGTTCGCTGTGCGGCGGGGCGGTTCCTTGGCGGCGTCCTGTGGTCGTCGGGCTGCTGTGGGGGCCCGTGGGCGGGGGGCCGGCGTTTCGCCGGGGGCGGGGCACAGGTATGTGCCGAGCAGCGTCTCCAGGCGTGGCCCGCGGCGGGCCGGTTCGCTCGGGGCGTCGGGGCAGTGACGCCCCGCGCAGGTCGACCGGGAGGCAGAGGTGGCGCCCCGCAGACGGGGCCGCGCGGCGGGCCCGTGCCATGCCGCGTGCGGCCGGCGCCGGGGTTCGGGGCGCAGCGCGGCGGGGCTCCGTGGCGGCGGTCCCCTGTGGAGCCAGGGCTCGGAGCGGGCGTGCTCCCATGCGGGGCCGTGTGGCAGGCCGCGCCGTGCCGTGTCCGGGCGCGGGTCTGGGTGCGGTGCGGCGGGTGTTCCCGGACGGCGGCGCCCCGGGGCGCCGGGGTGTCGGCCGGGGGTGTCCCGTGGGGGCAGTGCGGCGGTCCGTGCGGGGGGCCGTGCCGTGTCGTGTGGGGGCGTGGGCTGGGGTGTGGTGCGGTGGGAGTTCCGGGGTGCGGTGCGCTGCCGGTGCCGGGTTGGCGGTCGCGGTGTACTCCGGTGCCGGGGTGCGGGCGGGGGTGTCCCGTGGGGGGGGCATGGGCGTGGGCGTAGGCCGGGGTGCGGTGCGGCGGGGGCTCTCGGGCGGTGCCGCGTGGTGCCGGGGTGTGGCAGCGGGCGGTGCCCGAGGGCGGGGAGGCGTTGCGTGGGGGTGGGTCAGGGGAGCAGGCCTGCGCGGCGGGCCGCGGAGACGGCTTCGCCGCGGGTGTGGGCGCCGAGCTTGCGCATCGCCGAGCGCAGGTAGCTCTTGACCGTCTCCGGGCGCAGCCCGAGCCGGTCCGCCGCGGCCGCGTTGGTCGCGCCGTCCGCCAGGCAGGCGAGGACGTCGAGTTCGCGGGGTGCCAGGCTCGCTCCCCGCGGCTGCGGCCCCGGCGTCAGCAGGGCGCACGCGGCGAGCAGCTCAGCCCGCAGCGCCTGGTCGGCGATCCGCGGCGCCAGCGAGCGCAGCGCGGCGTGCGCCTCCCGCACCTGCTCCCAGGCGGAGCCCCGCGCGGGGTCGCGGGCCGCCGCCACCGTCACCAGGTCCCGCGCCTCGTCCCGGAGCACCAGCGCCTGCTCGACGTCCCGCGCCGCCTCCATGGCCGCGCCCAGCGCCCGGTCGCCGAGCGGCTGGGCGGTGCGCAGGGCGCCGTAGAGCACCCCGCGCACCCGGCGCCGTACCACCACCGGCACCGCCAGCACCGAGCGCAGGCCCTCCGCGGCGACCGGGACGTCGTACTCGTGGCTGATCTGCCGGGAGGAGGAGTAGTCCGTCACCGCGCACGGACGGCCCAGCGCGACCGCCTTGCCGCCCAGGCCGTTGCCCGAGGTCACCGCGAGCGCGCTCAGCGCGGGTGTCACGTTGCCGCTCAGCTCGCTGATGCGCACCTGCTGCCGCCCGCCGTCGACGAGGCCGCCGAAGGCGACCGGGATGCCGGTCGTGCGCCGCAGCCGTACCAGCGCGTTGCGTATTTCCACGACCCCGGCCGTTTCTGCTGCCACCTGCTCGCCCTCTCCTCCGCGGCGCACACCCCCGTACGGGGGTAGTGAGACCTGCATCACGGATTACACGATGACAGAGAGCCGCCCGGCAATGGTCCGGTAACGAAGGAGCACAGATGACGACGCCGACGGAGGTGTTCCGCAGGGCGCGGGACTTCCTGCTGGAACACCGTGAGGACTACGAGCGAGCGTACGAGGGTTTCACCTGGCCTCGCCCCGAGCGCTTCAACTGGGCGCTCGACTGGTTCGACGTCATCGCCGACGGCAACGACCGGACCGCCCTGCACATCGTCGAGGAGGACGGCACCGAGGTCCGGCTGTCCTTCGCCGAGATGTCCGACCGCTCCGACCGGGTGGCCAACTGGCTGCGGGAGCGGGGCGTGCGCGCCGAGGACCGGGTCCTGGTCATGCTCGGCAACCAGGCCGAGCTGTGGGAGACGGCCCTGGCCGCGATGAAGCTGCGGGCGGTCGTCATCCCGGCCACCCCGCTGCTCGGCCCCGCCGACCTGCGCGACCGCGTCGAGCGCGGACGGGTCGGGCACGTGCTCGTCCGGTCCGGGGACACCGGCAAGTTCGACGAGGTGCCCGGCGGCTACACCCGCATCGCGGTCGGCGGCGCGCCCGAGGGCTGGCAGGCGTACGAGGACGCGTACGCCGCCTCCGCCGACTTCACGCCGGACGGGCCGACCCTGCCCGACGACCCGCTGATGCTGTACTTCACCTCGGGCACCACCGCCCGCCCCAAGCTGGTCGAGCACACCCACACCTCGTACCCCATCGGGCACCTGGCCACCATGTACTGGATCGGCCTCCGGCCCGGCGACGTGCACCTGAACATCTCCTCACCCGGCTGGGCCAAGCACGCCTGGTCGAACCTGTTCGCCCCGTGGAACGCCGAGGCGACCGTCTTCATCCACAACTACACGCGCTTCGACGCCGCCCGCCTGATGGCCGAGATGGACCGGGCCGGCGTCACCACCTTCTGCGCCCCGCCGACCGTGTGGCGCATGCTCATCCAGGCCGACCTCACCCAGCTGCGCACCAAGCCGCGCGAGGCCGTGGCCGCCGGCGAGCCGCTCAACCCCGAGGTCATCGAGCAGGTCCGCCGGGCCTGGGGCGTCAACATCCGGGACGGCTTCGGGCAGACCGAGACCGCCGTGCAGGTCGCCAACAGCCCCGGCCAGCCGCTGAAGACCGGCTCCATGGGCCGGCCCAGCCCCGGCTACCGCGTCGAACTCCTCGACCCGGTCACCGGCGCGCCCGGCGCCACCGAGGGCGAGATCTCCCTCGACCTGTCCACCCGCCCGGTCGGCCTGATGACCGGCTACCACGGCGACCCGGACCGCACGGCGGAGGCGATGGCCGGCGGCTACTACCGCACCGGCGACGTCGCCTCCCGGGACGCGGACGGCTACCTCACCTACATCGGGCGCTCCGACGACGTCTTCAAGGCCTCCGACTACAAGATCAGCCCCTTCGAGCTGGAGAGCGCGCTGCTGGAGCACGAGGCGGTCGCCGAGGCGGCCGTCGTGCCCGCGCCGGACGAGCTGCGCCTGGCGGTGCCCAAGGCGTACGTCGTCCTCGCCGACGGCTGGGAGCCCGGCCCCGACACGGCCAAGGTGATCTTCGAGCACTCCCGCGGGGTGCTGGCCCCCTACAAGCGCATCCGCCGCCTGGAGTTCGCCCCCCTGCCCAAGACCGTGTCCGGCAAGATCCGCCGGATCGAGCTGCGCGAGGCGACGGCCGCGGGCTCGGCCGACGAGTACCGCGAGGAGGACTTCCGGTGACCGCACTCCCGAACCCGCAGCTCTCGGACACGCAACCCCCGTCCACGCGACTCTCCGACACGCGGCTCTCGTACGCGCACGGGACCGGCGAGGTCCCGCTGCTCGGCGACACCATCGGCGCCAACCTCGACCGGGCGCTCGCCGCGTTCCCCGACCGCGAGGCCCTGGTCGACGTCCCCTCCGGACGGCGTTGGACCTACGCCGAGTTCGGCGAAGCGGTCGACGACGTGGCCCGCGGCCTGCTCGCGCACGGCGTCGCCAAGGGCGACCGGGTCGGCATCTGGGCGATCAACTGCCCGGAGTGGGTGCTGGTCCAGTACGCCACCGCCCGCATCGGCGCGATCATGGTCAACATCAACCCGGCGTACCGCGCGCACGAGTTGGAGTACGTGCTGAACCAGGCGGGGATCTCGGTGCTGATCTCCTCGCTCGCGCACAAGAGCAGCGACTACCGGGCCCTGGTGGACCAGGTGCGCGGCAGATGCGCCGAGCTGCGCGAGACGGTGTACATCGGCGACCCGTCCTGGGACGCGCTGATCGCGGCGGGCGCCTCGGTGCCGAGGGAGCGAGTGGCCGAACTGGGCGCCGAGCTGAGCTGCGACGACCCGGTCAACATCCAGTACACCTCGGGCACGACCGGCTTCCCGAAGGGCGCCACGCTCTCCCACCACAACATCCTCAACAACGGCTTCTGGGTGGGCCGCACGATCGGCTACAGCGAGCAGGACCGGGTCTGCCTGCC
Organism: Streptomyces sp. NPDC020490; assembly: GCF_044335305.1. NCBI lineage: Bacteria > Bacillati > Actinomycetota > Actinomycetes > Kitasatosporales > Streptomycetaceae > Streptomyces > Streptomyces sp. NPDC020490. The sequence continues at coordinate 70,325 of NZ_JBIRUY010000011.1, forward strand.
CGTGCCGTTCTACCACTGCTTCGGCATGGTCATGGGAAACCTGGCGGCCACCTCGCACGGCGCCTGCATGGTCATCCCGGCCCCGTCCTTCGACCCGAAGGCCACCCTGGAGGCCGTCCAGCGGGAGCGCTGCACCTCGCTGTACGGCGTCCCCACCATGTTCATCGCCGAGCTGAACCTGCCCGACTTCGCCTCCTACGACCTCTCCTCGCTGCGCACCGGCATCATGGCGGGCTCGCCCTGCCCGGTGGAGGTCATGAAGCGGGTGGTCGCCGAGATGCACATGGAGGAGGTCTCCATCTGCTACGGGATGACCGAGACCTCCCCGGTCTCCCTGCAGACGCGGATGGACGACGACCTGGAGCACCGCACCGGCACCGTCGGCCGCGTCCTGCCGTACCTCGAGGTGAAGATCGTCGACCCGGTGACCGGCGTGACCCAGCCGCGCGGCACCGCGGGCGAGCTGTGCACCCGCGGCTACAGCGTGATGCTCGGCTACTGGAACGAGCCCGAGAAGACGGCCGAGGCCATCGACCCCGCCCGCTTCATGCACACCGGCGACCTCGCCGTGATGCGCGAGGACGGCTACGTCGAGATCGTCGGCCGCATCAAGGACATGATCATCCGGGGCGGCGAGAACGTCTACCCGCGCGAGATCGAGGAGTTCCTCTACGGCCACCCGAAGGTCGCGGACGTCCAGGTCGTCGGCGTACCGCACGAGCGGTACGGCGAGGAGGTCCTGGCCTGCGTCATCCCGCGCGACCCGGGCGACCCGCCCACTCTGGAGGACGTCCGGGCGTTCTGCGACGGACAGCTCGCGCACTACAAGATCCCGAGCAGACTGCGGATCCTGGACGCCTTCCCGATGACGGTGTCCGGCAAGGTCCGCAAGGTGGAACTGCGCGAGCAGGCGACCTGGGAGGCATGACGGCGAGGACCGCCGGGCGGCGCGACGACGGGGCTACCGGGGGCTACGGCCGCCCGGCCGTCCTGCGGGCGTGCTGCCCGACGGCCCCGCGAATGTGCTGTAGGCGGGGACGCGTACGTGCTGTAGGCGGGGACGCGTACGTGCCGGACGTGTCCCCGGGCCGCCGCGCGGACGAGCGGGAACGGGCAGCCCCGGGGCTACGCCGGGTCGTCCCGTTCCGGCGGCTCGGCGGGCGGGGGTGCGGCGCCGGCCGCCGCGGCGTCCAGGGCTTCGGCGAGGGCGTTGGCCGGCCGCGGGGCGCCGCTGGCGGTGAGGACGAACAGGGGGACGCGCAGGGCGACGGCGCCCGCGAGGGCCTCGGCGGAATACCCGGCGAGGGAGAAGTGGACGCAGTCCGCCGATTCCGTCATCGCCGCCAGCCACAGGCACTCCACGTCCCGCAGCGAGGCCGGGTGCACGGACGGGTCGACGTGGGCCAGCAGACCGCGGGCGGCGAGTCCGATACCGGACGGGGGCCGCTGGTCGGCGCGCCGGACGTTCTCGTGGCCGAGCCGGCGCAGATACACCACGGCGGCGGTGACCGCGCCGCGGGCCGTGCGGACCGGGCCCGCCCGTCCGGCCGGCCTCGTCACGGGGATCCGGAGCGTCGTCCCGCACGGGCAGCCCAGCTCCGGCTGCGGCCACTGGCCCCGGTGGCCGCAGGCGGCGCAGCGCACCCCGACCCACTGCTCGTCCCAGCTGCGGTGCGTGACGGCCGTCGGCTCACCGCGCGGGTCCAGCGGCGGCGCGACCGGGGCGCCGCACACGCAGGGATACGACGGCGCGGTGTAGCGGTGCTCGCGCCGACAGGCAGGGCAGCGCACCGGCACGCTCTCGGACATGACCCCCATCGTGCCCCAACTCACCCCGCCTGTCCGTCCCTTGGCGGGTTTCGACCATCTGCCCGCAGTGCTTTCGGAGGACGGAAATCGGATTCCGTGCCGACAGCGACGGGGGCGGCCCGTCCGTGGAACGGGCCGCCCCTTCGTCCCCCGTGGTGTCGGCTTCGGCAAGGGCCCGCCGCCCCCGTACCGGCGGGCCCCGCGTGTCGGAGAATGTGCCCGCGGGCGGGGGCGGTCGAAGCCTCGATACCGTTGTTCAGCGGTGGATTTGAGGGTTGCGTAGGCAGGCTACGGCCCGTGGCGTACGCGGCTGCGCGCCTCACGCCTGATGCCTAATGACTAATGCCTCACGCCTGATGCCTCACGCCTGATGCCTCACGCCTCGTGGTGCTCCGACAGGCCGGGCCAGTCCTCCGGTCCGCCGCCCTGCCACTCGATGAAGTCGGTCTCCTCCACGTCGGTGACGTACAGATCGGCCTGCCGCAGGATCTCGCTGACGTCGTCGACGTGCGTGGCGATGCCCAGTGTCTCCCGGCCCGCGGTGACCCGCCGGGACCCGTCCAGGGCCGGAGCGTGGACCACGATGTGCGGATGCTCGGTCGGATGTGCTGTCATGCCTTCAGACTCCTGCGTCCCGCGCGAGAACGCACGCGGACACCGTCGGCGCACAGGCCGGTGATCCGCCCGGGTCCCCCGGCGGGACCCGGGGGGACCCGGCGACCCGTTAAGGTCGGGGTCCGGACGCACGGAAAGCCGGAGGCCCGGCCACCGTCGCCCCCTCCCGCCGCCCGCCGTGCCGCCCGGACCGCCCTCCCCGCCGAGGGCCGTCAGACGCGCAGGTCAGAGAGGTGTGGGGCGCGATGCGACTGAGAGTTGAGTTCACCACCGAGCCCTTCGACCTCGACGAGCCGCCCGGCCACGCGCTGGTCGCCCGCGAGGTCATCGAGGCCGCCGACCTGGACTCCGTGGACGTGGGACCGTTCGGCAACACCGCCGAAGGGGGCGCCGACGCGGTCCTGACGGCCCTGGACGCCGTGCTGCGCAAGACCCTGGAGGCCGGCGCCACCCGGATCTCGCTCCAGGTCAACGTGATCGGGGAGGCCGGGGAGTGACCGGCACCGGCGACGAGCGCTTCATCACCGCCGTGAAGCCGCTGGTCGACGCCATGGGCGGGGAGATGCTCCCGCCCGACGAGGCCGGCCCCGACGACGTCGTGCTCTCCTGGGAGGGCGCCGACGCGGTCGCCGTACGCCTGCCCCAGCTCGCCGACTCCCTCGACCACATCCTGGCCGCCATGGAGCGCAAGCAGGGCAAGCCGCTGGCCGACCTCGACCGCAAGGCCAAGCAGGAGGTCGTCCGGGGACTGGAGGCGCGCGGCGCGTTCTCCGTGCGGCACGGCGTGGAGACCGTCGCGAGCGCGCTCGGGGTCAGCCGCTTCACCGTCTACAACTACCTCAACCGCCAGAAGGAGAGCTGACGTAACCCGGAATTTTCAACAAAGTGTTGACGTGACGTCGTCGGGCGGCGTTAGCTGACGGCCAGCCCCTTCAGTACGACGGCCGTTCACCGCCACGGAGGCCCCCCACGTGACGTCGACACCCCCGCCCCCGGGCCTGGCCCGGTTCAACGCCCTGGACGAGCGGGCGGCGCTCGCCGCGCTCCGCGAGGTGTGCGCCTCCACGGCCTGGGCGCGGCGGTTGCTCGCCGCCCGCCCCTACGCCACCGCCGACGACCTGTACGCGGCCAACGACGCCGCCATGGCCGCCCTGACCGGCGCGGATCTCGCCGAGGCCATGGCCGGCCACCCGCCGATCGGCCGTCCGAAGCCGGGCGACGCGACCTCCGCCCGCGAACAGCGCGGCATGGCCGGTGCCTCCGAGGAACTGAGGGCGGAGATGCTGGGACTGAACCTGGCCTACCAGGAACGGTTCGGCCACGTCTTCCTGATCTGCGCCACCGGCCGCAGCGCCGAGCAGATGCGCGACGCGGCCAGGGAGCGGATCGGCAACCCGCCGGAGCGGGAACGGGAGATCGTCCGCGGCGAGCTGGGCAGGATCAACCGCATCCGACTGGCCCGACTCGCCGAAGAGGACACCCGAGCATGAGCGCACGCACCACCACCGCCTCCGTGTCCACGCACATCCTGGACACCTCCGCCGGACGCCCCGCCGCGGGCGTCACCGTCCGGATCCTCGCCCGGGTCGGCCGGGACGCGGACTGGCAGCCGCTCGGCGGGTCCGCCACCGACGCCGACGGCCGGTGCCGGGACCTCCCGGACCCGCCGGAGGGGACGACCCACGTACGGCTCGACTTCGCCGTGGAGGCGTACCTCGAGCGGTCCGAAAGCCAGTCCGCGAAGAATCAGGCCGATGCGCAGCAGGACGCCCCCGCGAACCGGGACGGCGCCGCCGTGTTCTTCCCGGAGGTGTCCGTCACCTTCGCCGTCGCGCCGGGAGAGCACTACCACGTGCCGCTGCTGCTCAGCCCGTTCGGTTACTCCGTCTATCGAGGGAGCTAGCGACATGCCCATCCTGGGACAGAACCAGTACGGCAAGGCCGAGACCCGGGTCGTGAAGATCACGCGGGACGGCGCCACCCACCACGTCAAGGACCTCAACGTGTCGGTGTCGCTCAGCGGCGACATGGACGAGGTCCACTACTCCGGCTCCAACGCCAACGTCCTGCCGACCGACACCACCAAGAACACGGTGTACGCGTTCGCCAAGGAGCACGGCATCGAGTCCGCCGAGCGGTTCGGCATCCACCTCGCCCGGCACTTCGTGACCTCGCAGGAGCCCATCCACCGGGCCCGCGTCCGTATCGAGGAGTACGCCTGGGACCGCATCGAGCACGCGGGCGAGGGCGCGCACTCCTTCGCGCGCCGGGGCCAGGAGGTCCGGCTGGCGCAGGTCACCTACGACGGCGAGTCGTGGGAGGTCGTCTCCGGCCTGAAGGACCTCGTCGTGATGAACTCGACCGACTCCGAGTTCTGGGGCTACGTCAAGGACAAGTACACGACGCTGCCGGAGGCGTACGACCGCATCCTGGCCACCGAGGTCTCCGCGCGCTGGCGGTTCCACTGGACCGGCGACGAGCAGCAGGCGCCCGACTGGGAGGAGTCCTACGCGCAGACCAGGCAGCACATCCTGCGGGCCTTCGCGGAGACCTACTCGCTCTCGCTGCAGCAGACTCTCTACCAGATGGGCGCGCGCGTCATCGACCACCGCGGCGAGATCGACGAGATCCGCTTCTCGCTGCCGAACAAGCACCACTTCCTCGTCGACCTGAAACCGTTCGGGCTGAAGAACGACAACGAGGTGTACTTCGCCGCCGACCGCCCCTACGGCCTGATCGAGGCCACCGTCCTGCGGGACGGCTGCGAGGCGCGCATCCCGGTGGACCTCAGCAACCTCTGAGGCGGACAAGGACGAAAGGAGAGGCCGCACGATGGCACAGCGCATCGTCATCGAGAACTGTTCGATCGCGACCGTGGACGCCGACGACACCGAGTACGCCTCCGGCCATCTCGTCATCGCCGGCGACCGTATCGAGTCGCTGGGCGCGGGCCGCGCCCCCGAGGGCCTGCGGGACGTCGTACGCCGCATCGACGCCTCCGGCCACCTCGTGACACCGGGCCTGGTCAACACCCATCACCACTTCTACCAGTGGCTCACCCGCGGCCTGGCCACGGACCACAACCTCTTCGACTGGCTGGTCGCGCTGTATCCGACGTGGGCGCGCATCGACGAGCCGATGGTGTACGCGGCGGCGCAGGGATCGCTGGCGGTGATGGCCCGCGGCGGCGTCACCACCGCCATGGACCACCACTACGTCTTCCCGAAGGGCTCCGGCGACCTGTCCGGCGCGATCGTCCGCGCCGCCCGCGAGACCGGCGTCCGCTTCACCCTCGCCCGCGGCTCCATGGACCGCGGCGAGAAGGACGGCGGCCTGCCCCCGGACTTCGCCGTCGAGACGCTGGAGGGCGCGCTCGCCGCGACCGAGGAGACCGTCCGCGAACACCACGACGCCTCCTTCGGCGCGCTGACCCAGGTCGCCGTCGCGCCCTGCTCGCCTTTCTCCGTCTCCACCGAACTGCTTACCCAGGGAGCGGAGTTGGCGCGCCGGCTCGGGGTGCGGCTGCACACCCACGGCTCGGAGACGGTGGAGGAGGAGAAGTTCTGCCACGAACTGTTCGGCATGGGGCCGACCGACTACTTCGAGTCCACCGGCTGGCTGGGCGAGGACGTGTGGATGGCGCACTGCGTCCACATGAACGACTCCGACGTCGCCGCCTTCGCCCGCACCCGGACCGGCGTCGCCCACTGCCCGTCGTCCAACGCCCGGCTGGCCGCCGGCATCGCCCGCGTCCCCGACATGCTGGCGTCCGGTGTCCCGGTCGGCCTCGGCGTCGACGGCACGGCGTCGAACGAGTCCGGCGAACTGCACACCGAACTGCGCAACGCCCTGCTCCTCAACCGCCTCGGCCCGCACCGCGAGGCCGCGCTCACCACCCGCCAGGCGCTGCGCCTGGGCACCTACGGCGGCGCCCGGGTCCTCGGCCGGGCGCACGAGATCGGCTCCCTGGAGCCCGGCAAGCTGGCCGACCTGGTGCTGTGGAGGCTGGACACCGTCGCCCACGCCTCCATCGCCGACCCGGTCGCCGCGCTGGTCCTCGGCGCGCCGGCGCCGGTCACCGCGTCCTTCGTGAACGGCCGTCAGATCGTCGAGGACGGCCGCCTGCTGCACGTCGACGAGGACGCGGTGGCCCGCGCCACCCGGAAGGAGGCCCGGCGGCTGGCCGGCATCGCCGCAGGGTGACGGCACCGCGGTCAGGCGGCCCCCGGCCCCGCTCCATGGGGGCCGGGCCAGCGCAGGAGATTGGCGAGCAGCTCCGCCTGCTCGATGGCGTCGTCCAGGGCGTGGTGGGTGTGGCGGCGCCGGGACAGCAGCTCGCGCGGCATCGTCCCCTTCGCCACCGCCCGCAGCGGCAGGCCCGCCTTGGCCGCGTACAGCGTCTTCATGTCCAGGCAGCCGGAGTGCCCGAACGGGCTCTGCCCGGTGAAGCGGATCAGGTACCAGTACAGGAACGTCCAGTCGTACGAGGCCGGGTAGCCCGCCATCACCGGTTGCGCGCCCGCCGCGACCTCGCGCACCCACTCGCTGAACTCGGCCAGAGCGACGGCGGGTTCGGCGCCCTCGGCGGCCAGCCGCTCCCGGTCCAGCCCGCTGACGGCCAGCGCCTCCGGCACGAACTCGTCGCTGATCGGGCGCAGTTCGCGGTAGAACGTCTGCCGTTCCGGATCGGCGGCGGTGAACCCGTCGGCGTCCTGCGTCCCGGCGACCGCGGCCCCCAGGCTCAGCATGGAGTACGGCCCGGGGATCGGCCCGTCGGCCTCGACGGAGATGTACAGGCTCGGCTTGATGCGTCGTGCGGACATGAGCCCGGAGCATCGCATCATCGCCGCCGGCCCGCACCCGAATTCAGGGCCGCCCCACCCGCCCGCAGGGCATGGCGTCCGGCAGCCGGCCGGTGAAGTACGACCTGGGCGGCACCCCCATGAGGGTACGGAAGTCGGACGTCATGTGCGCCTGGTCGTAGTAGCCGGTGGCGGCGGCGAGGTCGGCCCAGGGACGCGTGGCCGCCTGGTCCAGCACCGTGCGCACCCGGTCGATCCGGGCGTAGTGCTTCGGCGACAGGCCGACGCCGTCGGTGAAGAGCTTGCGCAACTGCCGCTCGCTCACCGCGAGTTGCCGCGCCACCTCGGTGACGGGGCCGGGGACCCGGCCGCCGCGGGAGGACAGCGCGGCGACCCCGGCCCGCACCAGTTCGGTGCGCGAGCGGTCGGCGGCGGCGCGCAGCCGCTCGGGCAGCACCTCCGCCAGCCGGGCCACCGCCTCGCCGGGCTCCAGCCACCGCAGCTCACCGGCCAGCCGGCGGGCGACGGGACCGGGCAGGTCGTCCAACCGCGGCGCACGGCCCACCAGATCGGCCGCCGGTACGCCGAGCAGGGGACGGACGGTGCCGGGCGCCAGCCGTATCTCGACGCACGAGACGAAGCGCCCGCCCAGGTGGTAGGAGGCGCGGACGCGCGGGCCCACGACCAGGGCGCTGCGGCGGCCGTCCTCCCCGGTCCGCACGACCACCTTCGTGGCGGCGTCGGGGAGGTGGATGTACGGCGCGGTCTGCTCGGCGTCCACCGACACCGACCCGATGCCCGCGATCCACGCACGCAGCGGCTCCGGAGTGGGCAGGACCTGGAGGGACACGGCATTCGTCACCCCTCCACCGTAGGCGCGCGGCACGGCCGTGCGGGGCCCGCGAGCGTGCCGGAATTTCCAAGAGCCGGGCGCACCGGCCGGTGCACCGTGGTGGGCATGATCCTCGTGACGGGTGCCACCGGCACCATCGGCAGTGAAGTGGTACGGCAGCTCGCGGCGCGCGGCGAGAAGGTGCGCGCCCTGACCCGCGACCCGGCGGCGGCCCGGACGCCCGCGGGGGTGGAGACCGTGCCCGGCCACCACCGCGACCGGGCCTCGGTGGAGGCGGCGATGGCGGGCGCGGACGCCGCCTTCCTGGTCGGCGTGTTCGGGCCGGACGACGGCGGGTACGACCGGGGCCTGGTCGAGGCGGCGCGGGCGGCGGGCGTACGGCGGATCGTGAAGCTCTCCTCGATCGGCACCGGCGACCCCCGGCTGGGCGTGTTCGGCACCTGGCACCTGCCCGGTGAGGAGGCCGTCCGGGCGAGCGGCCTGGAATGGACGGTCCTGCGCGCCTCCTCCTTCGCCTCCAACACGCTGAGCTGGGCGCAGGCCGTGCGGGAGGGAACCCCCGTGCCCAGCATGATGAGCGACGGCGAGCAGGGCGTCGTCGACCCGCGGGACGTGTCCGGGACGGCGGTGGCGGCGCTGCTCGACGGGCGGCACGCGGGACGCACGTACACCCTGACCGGTCCCGAGGCGATCAGTGCGAGCCGCCAGGCGGCCGTCCTGGGCGAGGTCCTCGGCCGCCCGGTGCGCCTGTACGAGCCGACACCGGAGGAACGGCGCGCGGGGCTGCTCGCCGCCGGTCTCGGCGAGGCCTACGCGGACAGTCTCGTGGTCGCCGCCCGCTTCATCGAGGAGGGCGGCAACGCCGTCGTCACCGACGACGTCCGCGAGACGCTGGGCCGTCCGGCGCGGACCTTCCGGGAGTGGGCCGAAGACCACCGGACGGCGTTCGCCTGAGGCGCGCGGACGAACGGCGGCGGCCACGGGAGTGCCGCCGCCGCGCCGGCCGCTTCCGCCGCGCCGGGCCGGCCGGTCGCGGTACGGCCGCCACCACCGTCGGCGCCAGGCGGCCGCCGGCCGCCGCGAGTACCGACTCACGCCTGCGGTGCAGTAGTTGCACGAGTCCCGCGCCGCCTGCGACGCCGAGCACCGGCCGGTCTGCTCGGCGCGCAGGCGTCCGGTGGACGGCCGGTGCGGCGGTCAGATGCCGAACAGGCTGGGGTCCGACGCCAGTTCCTCGAAGATCTTCTGCGGTTCGGTGATCAGCCGGCGCTCCTGGAGGTCCAGCAGGCCGCCCACCGCGGTGATCTCGGCGGCCACCGTGCCGTCCTTCTTGCGGATGGTCTGCTCGATGCGGAACGTCTTGCCACCGCCCCAGTCGAAGGCGCACGTCACCTCGACCTCCTCACCGGCCAGCAGCTCCCGCTGGTAGCGGATGGTGGTCTCCAGCGCCACCGGGCCCACGCCCCGGGAGATCAGGCCCGCCTGGCTGATCCCGGCCGACTGCAGCATCGACCAGCGGGCGTGCTCGGCGTAGTTGATGTACACCGCCTGGTTGAGGTGGCCCTGCACGTCGGTCTCGTACCCGCGGACGGTCACCGGGACGGCAAACGGCTCGCTCACTGCGTTCCCCTCTCGCGTTCGCTCTCGTATGCGTTGCCCTGCCCGCCGATCTTGGCATGTCCGTCACATGCGGCGGGGCGATGCCAGCAGATAGCGCTCACGCGTGCGGGGTTCGGTGTGCTCGCCGACCTGCCAGCCCGCCCGCTCCAGGGTGGCCGCGCAGGCCCGCAGTGCCTCCGGGTCCGGCTCGTGCACGGCGACCGCCTCCGGCTGCGGCGTCCCGCGCACCCGGTAGCCGGCCGGGTCCGGTCCGGCCGGGCGGTGGCCGGCCGCCTCCAGGGCGAGCGCGGCGGCCCGCACCAGATGCGTGCGCTCCCAGCCGCACGGACGGTCGGCGGCGCCGTCCGGATTGGTCATCCGGCGCAGCTCCAGCAGCCCCTGCCAGGCGCTTCGCACCTCGCGGAGGCGGGCCGGCCCGGCGGGCGGCGGCTCCGCCTCCCCGCCGGCCCGCGCCGCGAACACGCCGGCCTCCGGCCGCGCGCCGCCGGCGGTCTTTTCGGGCGCCTGCGCCGGCGCCTCCCGCAGCCGGTGTCCGGCCGGCGTCAGGAAGTGGTCGTGCGGCGGCCGAGGGTGCCGGAACGCGAGCCCCCGCTTGACCAGCGCCGCGAGCTGCGCCTCTGTCCCCCGCAGCCGGCCGGTGACAGGATCGGCGGCGTCGATGACCCGCTGCTGGGCGGCGGTCGGCGGTCGTGTCACGGCGTCCTCCTTCCCGGGCGGCGGCCTCGATGTCTTCGGACTCGTTCGGCCTGCTTCGAAGGCTACGACGGGGGACTGACAACGCCGCTTCGTCAGTGATCGGCGGCGTAGGGGAGGAACGCGGCCCACTCCCGCGGGCCGAAGGCGAGCCGGGGGCCGTGCGCGCGCTTCGAGTCACGGACGTGGACGGTGCCCGGAGCGGCGGCGACTTCGACGCAGGCGGCACCGTCAGGGGTGCTGTAGCTGCTCTTGACCCATTCCAGGCTGTCGGCTGCCGCAGGCGTCACACTCATGTCTCTCCAAGCAGTTTCTCGATGAAGGCCATTGACTCCCGGGGCGGGAGGGCCTGAGCCCGGATGGTCCCGTACCGCAGTTCGAGAACGTGAACGCCCTTGCAGTCCGAAATCAGGCGGCTGGTGAGCTGCATGTCGACGTGTCCCAACGTGGTGCCCTCCTTCAGCCGCAGCAGGTGGAAGTGACCATCGAGGCCGGCGTTGTCCTCGCGCCCCAGGGGGAGCACTTGGATCTCCACGTTTCGCATCTGGCCGATGTCCAGAAGCCGTTCGAGCTGTCGGCGCAAGACCATTCTGCCTCCGACCGCCCGGCGAAGGGCAGCCTCATCATGGACGAAACTGAAAGCCGGGACCGTTCCTGTCCCGTTGATGATCCCCTGCCGTGCCAACCGGGCGGCGACCAGACGCTCCACCTCCTCCTCCGAGAATGCCGGGCGCCGCGAGGCGAACACGGCCCTCAGGTACCCCTCCGTCTGCAAGAGCCCGTTGACGACGGAGTTGTCGTAGGTGCAGATCTCGACCGCCTCCGCCTCCAGCTTCGCCAGGTCGCGGACCTTTTTCGGGTAGCGGGCGTGTTCCACGTCCTTCTTCAGGCCGGTGAGCAGCCCGCCGGTGTCCAGTACCTGATCGGCCGCCTCCAGGAACGTCGGACTCGGCGCCCGGCGTCCCCGCTCCACCGAGGACACCTGCTCCTCGCTGTACCCGATGGCCGTGCCCAACTCGGCCTGGGTGAGCCCCTTCCGCTCGCGGCAGGTCTTGACGACCCTGCCGACCGTCCGCAGTACTCCCGCGGACTCCTCGTCGTCGGCGCCGTACGGCTCCGTCCCGTCACCGCGCTGCGATCCCTGTCCCGTCACGCCCACTCGCGCACAGCTCCCCGTGCCGCCCGTACCAACTCCGGGCCGGGCCGGGGCGTTACGCCTCGCGACCCGGACCGGCCCGGACAGCGTCGGGAGGCGGGGCGGGTACTACTGGCGGTATCCGGAGAGGAACCGTCCGATGCGGCCGATGGCGGCTTCCAGGGACTCGGCGTGCGGCAGGGTGAGGATGCGGAAGTGGTCCGGGGCCGGCCAGTTGAAGCCGGTGCCCTGCACGACCTGGATCTTCTCGCGCAGCAGCAGGTCCAGGACGAACTTCTCGTCGTCGTGGATCCTGTGGACCTTGGGGTCCAGGCGCGGGAACGCGTACAGCGCGCCCTTCGGCTTCACACAGGACACGCCCGGGATCTCGTTGAGCTTCTCCCAGGCCACGTCGCGCTGTTCGTGCAGCCGCCCGCCCGGTGCGGTCAGCTCCCGGATGGACTGGCGGCCGCCCAGCGCGGCCTGGATGGCGTACTGCGCGGGCGCGTTGGCGCACAGCCGCATGGAGGCCAGCATGGTCAGGCCCTCCAGGTAGTCCCTGGCGTGCTGCTTGGGACCGGTGACGACCACCCACCCGGAGCGGAAGCCGGCCACCCGGTACGTCTTCGACAGGCCGCAGAAGGTGAGGACCACCAGGTCGGGGGCGAGCGCGGCGGCCGAGTGGTGCACGGCGTCGTCGTAGAGGATCTGGTCGTAGATCTCGTCGGCGAACACCATCAGGCCGTGGCGGCGCGCGAGGTCGAGGATGCCCTCGACGATCTCCTTCGGGTAGACGGAGCCGGTGGGGTTGTTGGGGTTGATGATGACGACGGCCTTGGTGCGGCTGGTGATCTTCGCCGCCATGTCGTCCAGGTCCGGGTACCAGTCGGCCTGCTCGTCGCAGAGGTAGTGCACCGCCTTGCCGCCCGCGAGGGTCGTCACGGCCGTCCAGAGGGGGAAGTCCGGGGCGGGGATGAGGATCTCGTCGCCGTCCTCGAGCAGCGCCTGCACGGCCATCGACACCAGCTCGGACACGCCGTTGCCGAGGAGGACGTCGTCGACGTCGACCTCCAGGCCGAGGGTCTGGTAGCGCTGGGCGACGGCCCGGCGGGCGGAGAGGATGCCGCGGGAGTCCGTGTAGCCGTGGGCCTGCGGCAGCATCCGGATCATGTCCTGGAGGATCTCCTCCGGCGCCTCGAAGCCGAACAGCGCGGGGTTGCCGGTGTTCAGGCGCAGCACGCTGTGGCCCGCCTCCTCCAGCGCGTTGGCGTGCTCTATCACCGGGCCGCGGATCTCGTAGCAGACCTCGCTGAGCTTGTTCGACTGCCGGAACTCCATGCGCCGCTTCCCCTCTGCTGACTGGTGTCGCTTGGTTTTACCAAGTAGGCGCTTGGAAAGTCCAACAACATGTCTAGACTGCGTCGCATGTCACCTCGCCGAAGCTACGACCAGTACTGCTCCGCCGCCCGCGCCCTCGACCTCGTCGGCGACCGCTGGACCCTGCTGATCGTCCGCGAACTCCTGGCCGGGCCACGCCGGTACACGGACCTGCACGCGGACCTGCCGGGCGTGAGCACGGACGTACTCGCCTCGCGGCTGAAGGACATGGAGCGCGACGGCCTGACCACGAGGCGCCGGCTGCCCCCGCCCGCCTCCGCCTACGTGTACGAACTCACCGACCGCGGTCGCGAGTTGCTGCCGGTGCTGCAGGCACTGGGGGAGTGGGGGCAGGCGGAACTGGGCGAGCGGCGGCCCACCGACGCGGTCCGCGCGCACTGGTTCGCCCTGCCGCTGCTGCGCGCGCTGGACGGCGAGGGGATCGTCGAAGTGCGCCTGGAGGAGGGCGAGTTCCACCTGTACGTCGGCGGCGACGAAGGCCCCGCCTACCGCGAGGGGCCCGCCCCGGTCGAACCCGACGCCCGGCTGGCCATGGACGTGGACACCTGCACGGCGGTCGGCCGGGCCGAGCTGAGCCTGACGGAGGCGGTGCGCGCCGGCCGCGTGCGGGTGACCGGCGACGGCACCCTGGCGAAGGCGCTGCGCGAGGCGTGAGCGTCGGCAGGCCCCGCCGCGCCGCGGGCGCGGAGGCTCCGACGCCTGCGCCGCATCCGGCAGCCGCCCGTCGCGAGGAGGACGCCGGGCGGGTACGTCTCCGGCGCCGGCATCCGGCGCCCGCCGCGCACGGGAGGTTTCCGCCACGGCGAGGCCCGGGTGGGGCGGGGGAGGGCGGCGGCCTCGGCGTCACGCCGTTACGGCGTGAGGCGTCAAGGTCCCTGGCCCGGCAGCGCGCGGGGCGAGGCTGGGCGCGGGGGTGGTGAGGAGGCGGCCTCGACGTCACGGCGTCACGCTGCACGGCCGCCCGAGCGGCGCGCGAAGCCGCCATGCGGCCGGCCCGACAGGCCCGGCCGGTGCGGCGGAATCGGCGGGATCGGCGGAGCCGTCGGCTTCGCCGTGACGGCGCCCCGGCGCGTCGACCTCGCCGGGCTCGACGCCGGCGTCGTCGAGGGCGGCGAGGACGGCCCGGCATCGGCCCGCGCGAAGCGGGAAGCACGAAGGCCCGCCGGACAGGCGGGCCTTCGGGGTAGGGACTTCGCGGAGACGGTCAGGCGCCCGGCGGCACCCGTGACGGGCGGCCCGAGCCGCGGGTGAGGGCGTAGCCGCCGATTCCGGCGAGCGCGGCCAGGATGCCGCCGATCCCGGTCCACACCCAGCGGTCGGACCACCAGCCGGACGCCCAGCCGTCCTCCGGCTCGATGGCGGACAGCACCGCGGACGACTTCTTGTCCTCGTCGTCCTGGGCGGACGTGACGGCGATGCCCGGCACCAGCGGCTTGCCCAGCGAGCCGTCCACGGCCGCCGCACCGCCGATGTCCTTGGAGTCGGCCCGGACCGAGGCGGTCACCGGCAGGCCCAGGTCGGCCGTCGCGAGCTTCACCACCGTCAGCCGGATGTAGTACGTCCCCGGCAGCGGGTCGTTCGCCCACGGCTCGGACCAGGCGCGCACGGTCCGCAGCGTGCAGGCCAGTTCGACGGAGGACGCGCCCTGGGCGGCGGTGCGCGTCTGGGCGCCGTACTGGCAGGCCTGGCGGCGGCGCAGTCCGTCGTAGACGTCGATCTGCCAGGTCTGGTCCGCGTGCGAGTCGGGCAGCTTCACCGTCGCCCTGACGGTGGGGCGCTGGCCCTCGTCGGCCGGGAACGACCAGTACAGGTAGTCGCCGGTGGAGCCGCTGGCCGTGGCCTCCTGGCCCTGGTCGATCTCGGCCGCCGTACGGAAGGAGGTGCCGGCCGAGGTGGGCGCGTCACCGTCCGCCGAGGACGACGGCGACGGCGAGGAGTCGGCGGCCGCGGGCGCGGCGGCCAGGCCCAGCGTCAGCAGGGCCGCGCTCAGCACACGTGTGATCGGAATCCGCATCAGTTGGTCCTCCAGACCGCGACCCGCCAGCGCGACAGCCAGCCCCACAGCACCCCGGCCAGGAAGCCGGTCAGGATCAGCACGCCGAGCAGCCACCAGCCCCGCCCGAGGCCGAAGGCGGCCACGTCCCGGGACGTGCCCGGCCCGTCCACCACGTCCACGGTCAGCTCCAGCGGCATACCGGGCGTGGCCTTCACCCCGGAGGCCGCCGAGAAGCTGTTGGTGACCTGGAGGCACACGGTCTCCGCCGCGGCCTCATCGTCGTCGCTCTCCGCCTTCGGGTAGCGCAGCCCCGTCGAGATCACGTCCGTACGGCCGTCGCCCGCGGCCTCCCCGCGCACGATCTCGCGCCCGTGCACGGTGACCGCCCGCAGCAGCACCCCGTAGTCGGGGTTGACGGCCCGGTCGGCGGCCACGCTCACCGAGGCGCGCAGCTCCTTGCCGGGCTCGACGTCCACCTTGTACCAGCGCTGCTGCCCGAACTCCTCGCGGTCGGTGTACAGACCCGACTTCAGCGCGGGCGCCTGCGCACACGCGCCGCCGCCCTCGGTGGCCACCGGCGTGACCACCGGGTCGGCCGCCCGGTCCACCAACTGGTTGACCTTGTCGGTGAGTTCGTCGGTGTGCTCGACCGAGGTGTACGTGCCGCCGGTCGCCTCCGCGATGCAGCTGAGCTGCTTGCGCAGCTTGGTGTTCGGGACCAGGCCGAGGGTGTCGATGGTCAGCCCGATGCCCTTGGCGGCTATCTCGCGGGCCACCTCGCACGGGTCCAGCGGGGCGCAGGTGTCCTCGCCGTCGCTGATCAGCACGATCCGCTTGGAACCGGCGTCGGTGCCCAGGTCGTCGGCCGCCTTGAGCAGGGCGGGACCGATCGGCGTCCAGCCGGTGGGCGAGAGCGTCGCCACCGCCGTCTTCGCCTCGGTGCGGTCCAGCGGGCCGACCGGGTAGAGCTGCGCGGTGTCCTTGCAGCCCGTCCTCTTGTCGTTGCCCGCGTAGTTGGCGCCGAGGGTGCGGATGCCGAGCTGCACCTCCTCGGGCGTCGCGTCCAGCACCTCGTTGAACGCCTGCTTCGCCGCAGCCATCCGGGTGCCGCCGTCGATGTCCCGGGTCCGCATGGAACCGCTGACGTCGAGGACGAGGTCGACCTTCGGGGCGTTCTCGCCCGTGGGTTCGCCGGCGGCCGCCGCGGCCGGGAAGACGAACCCGGCCGTCAGGGCGGCCAGCAGGGCGCAGACCCCTGCCGCCAGCCGTTGTGTTCTGATCATCGGCGGATCCTATTGATCCCGGGTGTCCGGCTCCAAAACGGCCCCCCACCGAAGGGGGTTGGGCAGTACGGTCCACCGGTCGCCGGGGGCCGACGGCGACAGCCGCATCAGCGTCAGCGCCTTCGCCGGCAGCGGCTCGCCGAGCAGCGCGGCCAGGTCGGGGGTGCGCGGCAGGTCCCCCACGGCCGCCTCCAGCGCCCCGCGCAGGGCCGCCGCCGAGCCCGCCGTGCCCGCCAGCGCGCCCGCCACCAGAGAGCCGAACAGCTTGCGCCGCAGGGCCGTCTCGTCGTCGGTGACGTTGCGTCCGGTCAGCTCCGGGAACGGGACGCGGTGCCGGGCGAGCCGGGCGGGGCTGACGCGGATGTCGGCGAGGTCGCGGTAGACCAGCCGCAGTGGGGCGCCCGTGGCGGACAGCACGACCAGCAGGTTCTGGCCGTGCGCCTCCAGCGCCACGCCGAGATCCAGCAGGCGCAGCCCCACGGTGAGGGCGAGGCGGGCGAAGGCGGCGAGCCAGGCGGGGGAGGCCGTCAGCCCGGTGTCCGGCAGCGCGGCCACCGGCACCACCCGCTCACCGCTGCCCGCCGCCGCGTACAGGTCCGGCGACTCCCGCAGCACCGCCGCGAGATCGGGCGAACCGGCCGCCGCCGCGCCCAGCGTGCGGGTGACGTGCAGCAGGCCGTCGGTGCGCGCCGCCAGCGCCTCCGCGAACGCCGACAGGGTCGCCGACAGGGCGACCGAGCGGACGGAGATGTCCCGCACCGAGGACGTCAGCCGGGCGCTGAGCGCGGTCTTGACATGCCGTCCGCCGGGCACGGCGAGGGTGCGCAGGGACATCAGCGGATGCCCGGCGATCCACGCCTCGCCCGTCCGCCGCAGCACATGCTCCGCCTGCCACGGGTGAACCGGCAGCAACAGCCTTGAGCCGTCGCGCAGTTCGGCCGGCCACGCCCCCGTCACCAGGCACTCGTCCACCGGCGCCGGCAGCAGCCCGAGCGTCACCAGCGGCCGGTGCTCGGGCCCGTAGGCCAGTTGCTCGGCCACCGAGAAGCCGGGCCTGGCGCGGCAGCTGGGGTGGTAGGGATGCCCGTCCACCACCCGCTGCTCCCACTCCCACCCCGTGACCGGCCACCCCTCCGGGTGGGGTTCACGGTCAGCACGTGAGAGCGCCGACGAGGCCACGCTGTGCGCCAGCTCGGCCGCGAAGCCGTCGCCGTGCTCCACCGCGAGCGCGGCCATCAGCAGGGCCGGATGCGCGTACGGCGCGCCGTCGAGGCGGACCTCGGTGACGTACCCGGCGGTGGCGTACGGGTCGGCGGCCGGCCCGCGCAGCAGGCGGCCGTCCCGGAGGCGCAGGGTCACGCCCCCACCGTCCGGCGCGCGGCCCGTGATCCACGGCAGCGGCTCGTGGCACAGCGCCCGCCAC
This sequence comes from Streptomyces sp. NPDC020490, assembly GCF_044335305.1. Lineage (NCBI taxonomy): Bacteria > Bacillati > Actinomycetota > Actinomycetes > Kitasatosporales > Streptomycetaceae > Streptomyces > Streptomyces sp. NPDC020490. The sequence continues at coordinate 87,952 of NZ_JBIRUY010000011.1, forward strand.
AACCGGGTCAGCACGGCCGCCCGGGCACCCGGCAGCTCGGCCTCGTAACGCGGCAGCAGACCGGGGCGCACGGCCGCGAGCTCACCGGCGACCCGGGCCTCGACGGGGTGGGAACGGTGCACGGGCGGGCTCCTCGGGTACCAGTAGGGCGTCACGGTCCAGGGCTGACGGCATACATACTGATCGTCCCGGCCCGGAACGGACCTCCAGGGACCCCAGGGACCCCAGGGACCCCAGGGACCCCAGGGACCCCAGTGGACCCAGAGAATCCCAGAGGCCCCAGGGACTCCAAGGAACGAATGGAACGCGTGGACCTCATGCCCCCGTCCGGCGGTGACGACGTCATGGAACGCGCCGACGCGTACGCGGCGGCACCGCTCCTGAACTGCCTGCTGCGCGAGGTGGCGCACCCCCTCCCGGAACCCGGCGTGTACCGGCTGCCCGGGGTGGACCGGCTGCTGCGCGTGCGCGGCACCCGGCGGCCCGCCGAGCCCGAGGTGCGTGCGGGAGGCCGCTGGCACCGCATCGGCCACGCCGAACTGGTCAAGCTGGTCGCGGAGGAACTGCGCCGGCACACCGGCCGGTCCAACCACGAACTGCCCGCCGAGATGATCGACAGCCGGGACGCGGTCGCCGCGCTGCTCGCCGCGCGCGCCCGGGCGACGCCGCCCGCGGACCCGTACCTGCGTTCCGAGCAGTCCCTCGTCACCGGTCACCCCCACCACCCCGCCCCCAAGGCGCGCGGCGGCGGCCCGACCGCCTCCTGGCTCCCCTACGCCCCCGAGGCGCACGCCCGCTTCCCGCTGGTGCTGCTCGGGGTGCGCGCGGACACGGTCGTCGAGGAGGGCGACACCTCCGCGCTCGACGCCCTCGGCGACGCCCCGCCCGGCTACCGGCTGCTGCCCGCCCACCCCTGGCAGCTGGACCTGGTGGACCTGGCGGACGCCTTCGCCGACGGCCGGCTGGTCCGGCTCGGCACGACCGCCTTCGACGCCTGGCCCACCGCCGCGATCCGTACCCTGTACGCCCCCGCAGCCGACCTCTTCCTGAAGTTCAGCCTCGACGTGCGGATCACCAACGACATCCGGCGGCTGTGGCGCCACGACCTCGTCAGGCTGCGCGGCACGGACAGCGCGGTGACGGCCGCCTTCGCGGCGATCCCGGGACCGGCGGCCTGGATCGGCGACCGCGGCTACCGCACCGCCCGCTTCGCCTACGAGGAACTCGCCGTCCTGGTCCGCGACGGGCTGCGCGGCCACCTCCTGCCCGGCGCGACCCCGCTGCTCGCCGCCGGTCTCGTGGAGGGCTTCGCGGGCAGCCCGCTGCCGCACGCGGCCGACCCGGCGGCCTGGTGGGAGGCGTACCTGGCCGCCGTCGTCCCCCCGGCCCTCGCCGCCTTCGCCGACCACGGCGTCGTCCTGGAGGCGCACCTGCAGAACACGCTGGTCGCCGTCGACGCCTCCGGAACGCCGGTGCAGGCCCTGTTCCGGGACGCCGAGGGCGTGAAGCTGCTGCCCGGGACGGACCGGGCGGCCGGCTGGGAACGGCTGGTGTACTGCCTGGTCGTCAACCACCTCACCGAGGTCGCCGCCGCCCTCGTGGAACACCACCCCGGCCTCGACCCCTGGCCCGCCGCCCGCCGCGCGCTCACCCGCCCCGGGCTCCCCGAGGCGGCCGCCCTGCTCACCTCGCCCACCCTCCCCGGGAAGACGAACCTGCTGCTGCGCTGGACCGGCGCGGACGGCGCCGAGGCCCGCTACCGGCCCCTGCCCAACCCGCTGGCCGGCGACCGGCGGTCTCCGGAACGGATCTCCCCCTGACCTGCGTACGCCGCGAGCGCGCGGCCGACAGGGCCGGAGGGCCCGAAGTCCAGGGCCGAGGGGCCTCGGCTGTCTCCATGTCGATAAGTTAGCCTTCCCTTACTGAGGCCCATGGTGAGGCGGGCCGCATGGGGCACGGGCTGGTGGAGAGGCGCATGAGTGGTATCGGCGGGGTCCGCGAGGAGACAGACGGCCTGGAGGCCGCCGACGACGTGACGTCGCGCCCGCTGGCGGACCTGCCGCCCGGCGCCCGCGCGGTGGTGGCGGACGTCGGCGGCACCGAGCCGCCGCATGTGATCCGCCGGCTGCACGACCTGGGGTTCGTCCCGGGCACCGAGGTGGAGGTGGTGCGGCGGGCGCCGTTGCGCGATCCGGTCGTCTACCGCGTCCGCGACTACGAGGTGTGCCTGCGCCGGGCGCAGGCGGGGTGCGTGCGGGTACGCGTCGCCGAGGAGGCGCGGTGAGCACCGGCTGCCACGGCGCCGAAGGCGGGGAGACCACCCTCACCGAGGCGGCGCCGCACATCGCCCTGGTCGGCGCCCCCAACTCCGGCAAGACCAGCGTCTTCAACGGCCTGACCGGGCTGCGCGCCAAGACCGGCAACTACCCCGGCGTGACCGTCTCCCGCTTCGTCGGCACCTGCCGGGCGGGCGGCCGGCGCCACGTCGTCGAGGACCTGCCCGGCACCTACGGCCTGGAGCCCGTCAGCCCGGACGAGAAGATCGCCGTAGACGTGCTGGACGGCCGGATCGACGGCGTGGACCGGCCGGACGCGCTGCTGGCCGTGGTGGACGCCACCACCCTGCGGCGCTCGCTGGGGTTCCTCGCCCAGCTGCTGGCCCGCGGGCTGCCCACCTGCGTGGTGGTGACCTTCACCGACGAGCTGGCCCGCCGCCAGGGCCGGCTGGACGTCGAGGCGCTCGGGCAGGCGCTGGGCGTGCCGGTGCTGCCGGTGGTCGGCCACCGCGGACACGGCATCGCCCGGCTGCGCGAGCAGATCGCCGAGTGGCGCTCCTGGACGGTGCCCGCGGTGGCGCCGCCCACCGACCCCGCCGAGCGGGACGCCTGGGGGCGGTCGGTGCTGGCCTTCGCCGGCTACCGGCCGCCGGAACGGCACCGGGTCACCCAACGCGTCGACGCGGTCCTGCTGCACCCGGTGTGGGGCACGGCGGTGTTCTTCGCGGTGATGGCGGCGTTCTTCCAGACCGTCTTCACGGTGGCCGCACCGCTGCAGGGCGCGGTCGAGACGCTGTTCTCCTGGCTGGCGGGCCTGGTGTCCGACCACGTCGGCAACCCGTGGCTGGCCGGGCTGCTGGGCGACGCGCTGATCGGCGGCGTCGGCAGCGTGCTCGTCTTCGTCCCGCAGATCGCCCTGCTGTTCCTGCTGCTGGCCCTGCTGGAGGGGGTGGGCTACCTGGCGCGGGCCGCGTTCCTGATGGACCGGGTGATGGCCCGCTTCGGCCTGGAGGGCCGGGCCTTCGTGGCGCTGCTGTCGTCGTTCGCCTGCGCGATCCCCGGCATCATGGCCACCCGCACGCTGCCCTCCGCCAAGGACCGCCTGGCCACCATGATGGCCGCCCCGCTGATGACCTGCTCCGCGCGGCTGCCGGTCTACGTGCTGCTCATCGGCCTGCTGGTCGACCCGTCCGACCGGGTCGGCCCGTTCGGGGCGCAGGGCCTGGTCATGTTCGGCCTGTACCTGCTCGGCGCCGTCTCCGCGCTGCTGGCCGCCTGGGCGTTCAAGAAGATCGGCGACCGGCACGGCGAGGCCGTCCCGTTCTTCATGGAGCTGCCGCCCTACCGGCTGCCCGCCCCGCGCGCCGTCCTGGTGGCGATGTGGTCCTCGGCGCAGTCGTTCCTGCGCAAGTGCTCGACCGTCATCGCCGCCACCAGCATCGTGCTGTGGCTGCTGCTCAACCTGCCGGTGCACTCGACGGCCCAGATGCGGGCCGACGGCGTGAACACCGCCGACCGGACGGCGGTGTCCGCCTACACCGTCGACCACAGCTACGCCGCCGGCCTGGGCCGCCTGGCCGCCCCCGTCTTCGACCCGCTCGGCTTCGACTGGCGCGTCAACGTCGGCGTGCTGTCGGCGCAGGCCGCGCGGGAGACGTTCGTCGCCACCATCGGCCAGGTCGCCGCCGCCGAGAACCCCGAACACCCGACGCAGGCGCTGCGGGACATGACCTACTCCGACGGCCCGCACGCCGGGGAGCGGGTGTTCGTGCCCGCCACCATCGCCGCGCTGCTGGTCTGGTTCGTCTACGCGCTGCAGTGCATGGCCACCGTGGCGGTCCTGCGCCGGGAGACCGGCACCTGGCGATGGCCCGCGATCGCCTTCACCTACCTGACCACGCTGGCCTGGCTCATGGCCTACCTGGCCCGCACCGTCACCCTCCTGCTGAGCGGCTGAGGCCCGGCCATGATCCCCATGCACCCCCAGCCGGTCCCCGGTGAGCCCGGCCGACTGCGCTGGATCGTCCCCGCCGGCGCCCTGCCGTGCGCCGGCCCGATGGCCGCCGTACCCGCTCCGCTGGAAGCGCTGCTGGCCGACGGCACCCTGAGCCGGATCGCCGTGGAGCCGTCCGCCGTCGTCACCGACCTGACGGAGGGCCGTTCCTGGTCCCGGGAGGGCGCCCGGGTGCGCACCGCGCTGCACGCCGCCCTCGACGACCCCGCCGGATGGACCCCGGCCGCCGCCGACGACGGCTCGTACGCCGACACGGCGGCCTGCGCGGCGGCGCGCGACGTCCTGGCCGGCCCGGTGGGCGACTTCGCCCGCTCCCACGGCGGCACCATCGACCTCGTCGACGTCCGCGACGGCGTGGTGACCGTCCGCCTCGGCGGCGCCTGCCACGGCTGCCCCGCCGCCTGGTTCACCCTGCACAACCGCCTGGAACGCGAACTGCTCCGCCGCCTGCCCGGCCCGCTGGAGATCCGCAGCGTGTCGGCGCCGGGGTTCCCCGGCACCGGCCGGACGGTGCCGGGACCGGCGCGCGGCGCTGACCGGCACGTAGGGTGAGAACCCGGCAGCCCCCGACTCTCCGGAGACCGCATCCATGCAGAAGCTCTCGCTCGACGCCGAGGCCCGCGAACACCTCGAACGTGCCGCGGCGGCCCCCGCCGGGCGCAGCGCCGCGACCGTGTACGGCGGTCACGAGCACACGCTGCGCCAGACCCTGCTCGCCCTGACCGCCGGCACCGTGCTGGCCGAACACGACAACCCCGGCGAGGCGACCCTGCTGGTGCTGCGCGGACGGGTACGACTCGTCAGCGGCGACACCTCCTGGGACGGGCGCACCGGCGACCTCCTCGTCATCCCACAGGCCCGCCACAGCGTCGAGGCACTGGAGGACGCGGCGGTCCTGCTGACCGTCGCCAAGACCGCCTGACGGCGAACCGCCCGGCCCGGGCCCGGCCCGCGCCGGGCGCCGACGCGGTCTTCAGCGCGCGGCCCCGGGCCGGTGACGGTGTCACCCGGCCTGCGGTTCACGCGCCCCGTCGACGAGCCGGGCGACCCCCAGCGGATTGCCGGCGCGCAGTTCCCGGGGGAGGAGCGCGTCGGGGAACGACTGGTAGCAGACCGGCCGGAGCCAGCGTTCGACGGCCAGCGTGCCGACACTCGTCGTACCGGGTGCGGTCGTCGCGGGCCACGGGCCACCGTGCACCATCGCGGGGGACACCTCGACGCCGGTGGGCCAGCCGCCCCACACGACGCGCCCGGCGCGCTCCTCCAGGACCGGCAGGAGGCGTTCGGCCGTCGCCAGGTCGGCGTCGGTCCCGTGCAGGGTGGCTGTCAACTGCCCTTCCACGCGCTCCATGAGCGTGACGAGTTCGTCGGCTCCCGACCAGCGCACGATGAGCCCCGCGGCGCCGAAGACCTCACCGGTGAGGTCCTCATGGGCCGCGTAGGTCGCCGCGTCGCACTCGAGGACGAGCGGGCCGGGGGCGTACGGGCTTTCACCGGGCGTCCCTTGCGCCACCACGCGGACACCGTCGACGGCGGCCCACTGCCGGACTCCCCGGGCGAAGCCGTCCGCGATGCCGGGGGTGAGCATGACCTGGCCCGTCGTGCCGGCCACGGAGTCCGCCACGGCCTCGCGGAAGGCGTCGCCGGCGTCGCCCGCCGGGAGCAGGAGGAGGCCGGGGTTGGTGCAGAACTGTCCCGAGCCGTTGGTCAGCGACGTCACGTACGCGTCGGCGAGCGGTCCGGGATCGGCCAGCGCGCCGTCCAGGACGATCACGGGGTTGACCGCCGACATCTCGGCGTAGACCGGGACGGGCACCGGGCGGGCGTTGGCGGCGGCGAGGAGCGCGAGGCCGCCGCTGCGGGAACCGGTGAATCCGACGGCCGCGATCCGCGGGTCGCGCACCAGTGCCTGGCCGACCTCGACGCCGCGGCCGACCAGCAGGGAGAAGACGCCGGCGGGCATCCCGGTGCGCCGGGCGGCGGCGGTGACGGCGCGTGCGACGAGTTCACAGGTGCCGGGGTGAGCCGGGTGTGCCTTGGCGATGACCGGGCAGCCCGCGGCGAGCGCGGAGGCGGTGTCTCCGCCGGCGACGGAGAAGGCCAGCGGGAAGTTGCTCGCCCCGAACACGGCGACGGGCCCCACGGGTATCTTGCGCAGCCGCAGGTCCGGTCGCGGAAGCGGCCGGCGCTCGGGAAGCGCGGGGTCGACACGGACACCGAGCGCGTCGCCGCTGCGGACCAGGTCGGCGAACATGCGCAACTGCGCGCAGGTACGGGCTCGTTCGCCGGTCAGGCGGGCCGGCGGCAGTCCGGACTCGAGCGCCGCGAGCGTCAGGAGGCCGTCGCCGAGGGCCTCGATCTCCTCCGCACAGGCGTCGAGGAAGGCGGCCCGCCGGTGCCCGGGCGCAGCGCGGTACGCACGCGCGGCCGAGGCGGCCTGCTGCGCCGCCCGCGCGACCTGGTCCGGTGAGGCGTCCCGCAGCTCGGGGCCCGACGGTTCGCCGGTGGCGGCCACCACGGCACGCCACGCTTCCCCCGTGCCAGGAACGTCATGTCCGGCGACGATCGAGTTTCCGGTCGGGTGGTTCACAGTGCTCCATCCCTTCGTCCGGCCAGGACGAACGTCTCGACAAAGTCACGCTGACGTTGTCGTTGTCTTCGGGGCGATCGGATGTATAGCCTAAGCAATAGCATGTGACATTGCACAGAGGGTCGTGTGGAGGAGGGCGTGCCGGTGAGCCTGAAGGTCGTTGTGGTGGGCGCGGGTGTCATCGGTGCCGCGTGCGCCTTCCACGCCGCCTCGGCGGGCATGGACGTCACGGTCGTCGACCGCGGGCCCGTCGGCGGCGGGACGACAAGCCGGGGAGAGGGCAACGTCCTCCTCTCCGACAAGGGACCGGGCCCCGAACTCGACCTGGCCCGCCTGAGCCGTACGCTGTGGGACGAGATCGGCGAGGAGCTCGGACGGGACTCCTTCGAGCTCGAACCCAAGGGCGGCCTGGTCGTCGCGAGCTCGGCCGAGGGCCTCGCGGCGCTGCGCGCGTTCGCCGCGCGGCAGGCGGAAGCCGGCGTCCGCGTCGAACCGGTCGAGCACGTGCACGACCTGGAACCCCACCTCGCGCCGGGGATTCCCGGCGGCGTCCACTACCCCGAGGACGCCCAGGTGCAGCCCGTTCTCGCGGCTGCCGCACTGCTGCGCGCCGCCATGGCACGCGGCGCCCGCTTCCGGACGGGTGAAGTCGTCGCGGCGACGACCGACCGCGACGGCCGGGTCGACGGTGTCCGGACGGCGGCCGGTGACACCGTGCCCGCCGATGCCGTCGTCAACGCCGCCGGGACCTGGGGCGGTGAGCTCGGCCGCCGGCTCGGCGCGCCCCTCGAGGTGCTGCCCCGGCGGGGCTTCGTCCTGGTGACCGAACCGCTGCCGCCCATGGTCCGGCACAAGGTCTACTCGGCCGACTACGTCGCCAACGTCGCCTCGTCCGACGCGGGACTGGAGACCTCCGCTGTCGTCGAGGGCACGCCGGGCGGCACGATCCTCATCGGCGCCAGCCGTGAACGCGTCGGCTTCGACATGACGATGAACGCCGCCGTGGTCACCGGACTCGCCGCGCAGGCATGCCGGCTGTTCCCCTTCCTGAGGAAGGTCCACCTGATCCGCGCCTACCGCGGATTCCGGCCGTACTGTCCGGACCACCTGCCGGTCATCGGCCCCGACCCCCGGGTCCCGGGGATCACCCACGCGTGCGGCCACGAGGGCGCGGGGATCGGTCTCGCTCCCGCGACCGGCGCGCTCGTCACGGCCCACCTGCTCGGCCGCCCCTGGCGCGGCGCCGACCCGGCCGCACACGCCGACTTTCTGCCCGACCGCTTCTTCGCCTCCCCGGGAGCGCCCCGATGAACGAGATCATCATGGACGGAAAACCACTGCCGTTCGTCGACGGCCAGACCGTCGCCGCGGCCCTGGTGGCCGCGGGCCGGGTCGCCTGGCGCACCACCCGCGTCCGACGGCGCCCGCGCGGCGTCTTCTGCGGGATCGGTGTCTGCTTCGACTGCCTCGTGACGATCGACGGAGCGGGCGGCCAACGCGCCTGCCTGGTCCTGGCACGGGCGGGCATGACCGTCACGACGGGGGAGAGCGACGATGAGTGAGACAGGCGACCTGATCATCGTGGGCGCGGGCCCGGCCGGTATGGCGGCGGCGGCCACGGCTGCGGCCGGCGGACTGCGCGTCGTGCTCGTCGACTCCGGCACCGCCGTCGGCGGGCAGTTCTGGCGGCATCCGCCCCGGGAAGCGCGACCGGCGATCGCGACCGAGGACCTCCACCACGGGCTGCGCGAGTACCGCGCTCTCGAGCGGGAGCTGTCGGCGGGCCGGGCGGCGGGACGGCTCGACCTGCGCCTGGCGCACCATGTGTGGTCCGCCGTCCGCGAGGAAGCCGGGTTCGCGGTCCACGCCGTCGACCGGCGCCAGGCCCCGCACGAGACCGCCGTGACCCTGCGCGCGCCCCGGCTCCTGGTGGCGACGGGTGCCTACGACCGGCAACTGCCGTTCCCCGGCTGGGATCTGCCGGGCGTGCTCACCGTCGGCGGGCTCCAGGCACTGCTCAAGGGCGGCGGAGTCGCGGCCGGCAGCCGCGTCGTGCTGGGCGGTACCGGCCCGTTCCTGCTGCCGGTGGCCGCGGGGCTCGCGGCACGCGGAGTCGAGGTGGTCACCGTGTGCGAGGCGGCCAGTCCGCAGGCCTGGCTCCGGCACCCGGGCGCCCTGCTGCGCAACCCGGGCAAGTGGGCGGAAGGAGCCGGGTACGCCGTCACGCTCGCGCGTCACCGTGTCCGCGTCCGGCCGCGTACGGCGATCATCGGTGCGGACGGCGGCGACCGGGTGTCCTCGGTCCGCATCGCCTCCCTCGACCCCGACGGCAGCCCGCGGCCGGGCACGGAACGGCGGATCGAGGCCGATGCCGTCGGCGTCGGCTGGGGCTTCACGCCGCAACTCGACCTGCTGATCCCCCTGGGCTGCGAGCTCGCGGACCTCGAGGACGGCAACACGGCAGTCGCCGTCGACGACGGGCAGCGCACCACCGTCGCCGGACTCTACGCGGCGGGCGAGGCGTGCGGTGTGGGCGGAGCACCGCTCGCGGTGGCCGAGGGGCGCCTGGCCGCCGGATCCGTCCTCATCGACTCCGCGGCGGGCCCCGTGCCGGGCAGACGGACCCTGGACGCCCTGCGCGCCAAGGTGGCCCGGCAACGCGCCTTCGCCCGGGCGCTGGCCCTCGCCCATCCGGTCCCGCCGGGATGGCCCTCGTGGCTGACCGACGAGACCGTCGTGTGCCGCTGCGAAGAGGTGACCGCGGGAACGGTCCGCGCCGCCTGCGCCGACGGCGGGGCACGTGACCACCGGCAGGTCAAGCAGCTGACCCGGGCCGGCATGGGCTGGTGCCAGGGGCGGATGTGCGGACCGGCGGTGCACTGCCTGGCCTCACCGGACCAGCGGGCCTACACGCCCGCGGAACGACTCGTCGCGACGCCCGTCACCCTCGGTGCTCTCGCCGACCTCGATGAACACCAGCAAGAAACCGACAAGGAGTACAGATGACCGACAACCGCAAGCCCTGGCACGGCGTCATCGTGGCGACCAGCCTCCCGTTCCACGACGACCTCACCGTCGACTTCGGCGCCTATGGGGAAAGCGTCGCCTGGCTCGCCGAGCAGGGGCTGCACGGTGTCGCGCCGAGCGGGTCGCTGGGCGAGTACCAGACCCTCACCTGGGAGGAGCGCGACCGCGTCGTGGAGACGGCCGTGGCCAACGCGCCCGAGGGGTTCACCGTGATGCCGGGCGTCGGCGCCTACGGCGGCAGTGAGGCCAGGCGGCACGCCCAGTTCGCCAAGGACGCCGGCTGCCAGGCCGTCATGTGCCTGCCGCCCAACGCCTACCGCGCCGACGACCGCGCGATCCTGGAGCACTACGAAATGGTGGCGTCGGTCGGCCTGCCCGTCACCGCGTACAACAACCCCATCGACACCAAGGTCGACCTGCGCCCGGAACTGCTGGCCAAGTTGCACGCCGAGGGGTTCATCGTGGGCGTCAAGGAGTTCTCCGGCGATGTCCGGCGCTGCTACGAGATCGCCGAGCTCGCCCCCGGACTCGACCTCATGATCGGCACCGACGACACCGTGCTGGAAGTCGGCATCGCCGGCGCCAAGGGCTGGGTCGCCGGCTATCCGCAGGTCTTCCCCCAGGCCTGCCTCGCGCTGTACAACGCCTCGGTCGCGGGTGACCTCGCCACCGCCCTGCCCCTGTACCGCCGGCTGCACCCGGTGCTGCGGTGGGACAGCAAGACGGAGTTCATCCAGGCCATCAAGCTCGGCCAGGAGATGATCGGCCGGCGCGGTGGCGGCTGCCGTCCGCCCCGCCAGCCGCTCACCCCGGAGACGGAGGCGATCGTGCGCGCCGCCACCCAGACCCTCATCGACGCCGGAGTCAACTGACGATGCGTTCGACCGTCTGCTACCACGCCGTCGACTCGCACACCGAGGGAATGCCGACCCGTGTGATCACGGGCGGCGTCGGCGTCCTCCCCGGGGCGACCATGTTCGAACGACGGCAGCGGTTCCTCGCCGAACGCGACCACCTGCGCACCCTGCTCATGTGCGAGCCGCGCGGGCACGCGTCGATGTCCGGGGCCATCCTCCAGCCCCCGACCCGGCCGGACGCCGACTTCGGGGTGCTCTACATCGAGGTCTCCGGCTGCCTGCCGATGTGCGGGCACGGCACCATCGGCGTGGCGACCGTCCTCGTCGAGACCGGCATGGTCGAGGTCACCGAGCCGTACACCCTGGTCCGCCTCGACACCCCGGCCGGCCTGGTCACCGCCCGGGTGCAGGTCCGCGACGGCCACGCCGAGTCGGTGACCCTGGAGAACGTCCCGTCGTACAGTCACGCCCTCGACCAGGTCGTCGACGTGCCGGGATACGGACCGGTGCGCTACGACATCGCCTACGGCGGCAACTTCTACGCCTTCGTCCGCCTCGACGAACTCGGCATCCCCTTCGACCGGGCGGAGAAGCAGCGGCTGCTCGACGCCGGGCTGGCCGTCATGGACGCGATCAACACACAGAACCCGGTGTCGCACCCGGAGAACCCCGAGATCGACGTGTGCCATCACGTCTATCTCGAGGCGCCCGGATCGACCGCCGAGCACTCCCGGCACGCCATGGCGATCCATCCGGGCTGGTTCGACCGGTCGCCGTGCGGCACGGGCACCAGTGCGCGGATGGCGCAGTTGCACGCACGGGGTCTGCTGCCGGTCGGCCGGGACTTCGTCAACGAGTCGTTCATCGGCTCCCGGTTCGTCGGGCGCGTCCTCGGCGAGACGACGGTCGGGGACCGGCCGGGCATCCTGCCGGCCGTCACCGGACGCGCCTGGATCACCGGAACCGCGCAGTACATGCTGGATCCGTCCGACCCCTACCCGGCCGGCTTCACGATCTGACCGGCTCGGCCGCCGTCCGCACGTCATCCGCATGACCGGCGAAGTTGGCCGGAAAGTCACGTGTCCATCACGAGGACCCACAGGGCTCCCGTGATGCGGCACGAACGGCTAGATTGTGCAATGTCACACACCACATCAGGTGTCGGCACCTGAAGAAGAGCCGTGGGCGGGGTTGCGTGTCCCACCACGAGTGCCGGCGAAACTCTCGGCCCACGTCAGCGCCCCTCGGTGCAATGTCACACATTACAGCGAGGGGCGCAGCAGTACACGGCGGAGGTGAGCGTCCACCGCAAGCGCGGGTGGGGAGCCTCCGTCTCCCGACGCCAACAACAGCTCCTTGTGCAATGTCACACATCCTGGTCGGGCGTGGCGTTGCCGCAGCCGGGAGCAACTTTCGGTCACCGAACGGTCCCTCTGCACACGGACCGTGCGAGATGGAGTAAGGCATGACATTCATCCGTCGCGGCACCCTGACGGCCGCCGCCATGGCACTCGGGCTCACCCTGACTGCATGCGGTGATCTCACCGGCGAAAGTTCCGGAAAGGACAGCTCCGGCCCCATCAAGCTCGGCATGCTCACACCGCTGACCGGCAGTTCCGCGGCCATCGGCCCCTACATGAAGGACGGCGCCCAGCTCGCCGTCGACGAGATCAACGCCAAGGGCGGGATCGACGGCCGCAAACTCTCCCTCACCGTCGAGGACGAGGCGTGCGACCCGAAGACGGCCGCCGCCGGCGCCGCCAAGCTGGTCAGCGCCGGCATCGACGTCTCCGTCGGCGGCTACTGCTCCTCGGCGACCCTGCCGACGCTGAGCATCTTCGACAAGGCGAACATCCCGATGCTCATCCCGGCGGCCAACTCCACGGACCTGCTGGCGCCGGAGCAGCGGAACGTCTTCCTGATCAACGGCACGGGCATCCAGCAGGCGGAGGCGGCGTCGAAGTTCATCAAGAAGCAGGGCAGCAAGCGCGTCGCGCTGCTCGACGACAACACCTCGTACTCGACCGACATCGCCAACCGCACCGGGGACGAACTGGGGCTGCTCGGCGTCAGGATCGCCGACCACCAGTCGGTCACCGCGGGAGAGTCGGACTACTCCGGGGCCGTCAACGCCGTGATGGAATCGAAGGCGGACTTCGTCTACTGGACCGGGTACTACCAGGAGGGCGGACTGCTCATCAAGCAGCTCAAGGCCGCCGGGTACAAGGGCCGGATCATGATCGCGGACGGCTCGGTCGACGCCAAGCTCATCAAGATCGCGGGCGGGAAGAACGCGCAGGGCGTGTTCGCGACCATGACCCAGACACCTCAGACCATCCCCGACGGCCAGTCGTGGATCGACAAGTACAAGAAGAAGTTCGGCTCCGAGCCCGGACCGTACTCGACCCAGTCGTACGACGCGGTGCGCGTCGCCGCGGAGGCGGTCAGGAAGGCCGGCTCCACCGACGGCGACGACGTGATCCGGGCCCTCGAGCAGATGGACGGCTTCAAGATCTTCTCCGGGCCGCTGAAGTTCACCATCCAGCACACGCTGAGCGTGGGCGGCTTCGACATCCTCGTCGTCAAGGACGACGGCTTCGTCCTCAACAAGTGACGCCCCGGGGTGGCCGGTTCACCCCGGCCGGCCACCCCCGTGGCACCGCTTCCCCTCACGCACCGGGAAACACCGCATGGACCACTTCATCCAACTCGTGCTCAGCGGCCTGTTCATCGGCTCCTTCTACGCCCTGGTCGCACTCGGCTACTCCATGGTCTACGGGATCATCAAACTGCTCAACTTCGCGCACGGCGACGTCTACATGCTCGGCGCGTTCGTCGGCTTCACCGTCCTCAGCGCCGGCGCCGGCGCGCTCGGCGGCGGGCTCGTCGCGCTCATCGCCGTCATGATCATCGCGATGATCGCCACCGGCACCTTCGGCATGGTCCTGGAGCGGGTGGCCTACCGCCCGCTGCGCAGCGCGCCCCGGCTGTCCGTGCTGATCACCGCTGTAGGAGCCAGCTTCGCGCTCGAGTACGGCATCGCGGTCGCCTTCGGGGCCAACCCGGAGGTGTACCAGATCGGCGTCGGCGCGGGCGCCCTGAACCTGGGCGGCGCGCGCATCACCTACGCCCAGCTCGCGATGATGGTGATCGCGGTCGTGCTCATGGTCGCCCTCGACACCCTGGTGCGGAAGACCCGGTCGGGCCGCGCCATGCGGGCCATCTCGCAGGACCCGAAGGCATGCCTGCTCATGGGCGTCAACGTCGACCGGGTCATCTCCCGCACCTTCTTCCTCGGCTCGGCCCTGGCCGGCGCGGCAGGCGTCATGGCCGGCGTCTACTACGGGAAGATCGACTTCCTGATGGGTTTCGTCATCGGGCTCAAAGCGTTCACCGCGGCGGTCATCGGCGGCATCGGCAACCTGCGCGGAGCCGTGCTCGGCGCCGTCGTGCTCGGACTGCTGGAATCGTTCGGCGTCGCCTACCTCGGCAGTGAATGGCGCGACGTCTTCGCGTTCGGCTTCCTCATCCTCTTCCTGACCGTGCGCCCCACCGGGCTGCTCGGCGAACGCGTCACGGAGCGTGTGTGATGAAAGACGAGACCACCCTCCGCCCGGCCGAAGGGGCCTCGGCCTACGTCAACGCCGTCGACGAGCGCGCGTCCGCGAACGTCGCGCTCGCCGGCAAGGGCGTCGGAACGCCCCGGTCCCACCGTGCGCCGATCGCGGAAGCCGTGTCGAGCCTGCTGGCCGGCAAGTGGCTCGGCCTGGGCGTGGCCGTGATCGCGCTGGCCCTGCCGTTCATCGACTCCAGTACCTACGTCATCCAGATCGCCGTGGACGCCCTCATCTTCGTGATGCTCGCGGTCGGGCTGAACATCGTGGTCGGCTTCTGCGGACTGCTCGACCTCGGATACGCCGCCTTCTTCGCGATCGGGGCCTACACCGCGGGACTGCTGTCGACACGCTACGGGTGGCCCCTGATCGCGACGATCCCCGTCGTGGTGGCCGCCGCGGTCGTCGGCGGGCTCGTCATCGGCGGGCCGACGCTGCGGCTGCGCAGCGACTACCTGGCCATCGTCACCCTCGGTTTCGGGGAGATCATCCGCATCACCGCGAACAACCTCGACTTCACCGGCGGACCGAACGGCCTGTACGGCATCCCCGGCTTCGGCGACTTCGGCCTGCGCTCCGACATCACGCTGTACTGGGTCACCGCGGCCGTCGTCATCGTCGCCGTGCTCTTCTCCAGCCGGCTCGGGCGCGGCCGGATCGGCCGGGCCTGGCGGTTCGTCCGCGAGGACGAGGACGCCGCCGAGGCCATGGGCATCCACACCTACAAGGCGAAGTTCGCGGCGTACATCGCCGGCGCGGTCTTCGGCGGTATCGCGGGCGTGCTGTTCGCCGCGCACCAGACCGCGATCTCCCCGCCGAGCTTCAACTTCCTGTGGTCCGCGCTCATCCTGATGGCCGTCGTGCTCGGCGGCATGGGGTCGACGCCGGGTGTCGTCGTCGGCGCCGTGGTCATCTCGCTGCTGCCCGAGCTGCTGCGCGGGGCGGAGAACTGGCGCTATCTCATCTTCGGTCTGCTGCTGATCGTCGTCATGATCTTCCGGCCGCAGGGACTGCTGCCGGCCCGTACCGGCGAAACCGGGCGGCGCGGCCGCCGAGCACAGGAAGGCACGTCGTGAAAAAGGTGCTCCTCGATGTGAGGAACATGGCGGTCTCCTTCGGCGGAGTACGTGCCGTCGACGGACTGACGTTCTCCGTCCACGCCGGCGAGGTGCTCTCGGTCATCGGCCCGAACGGCGCCGGCAAGACGAGCGCGTTCAACTGCATCACGGGCTTCTACCGGCCTTCCGCGGGCTCGGTGACGTTCGACGGCACCGACATCACCGGGAAACGGCCGGCCGTGATCGCCGCGAGCGGCATCGCGCGCACGTTCCAGAACCTCCGGCTCTTCGGCGACCTGACCGTGCTGGACAACGTCCGGGCGGGCATGCACGTCCGCATCCGGCAGAACTTCCTCGACGCGATGCTGCACACGCCGCGCTACCGGCGCAGTGAGGAAGCGGCGACCGAGGAAGCGCACAAGTGGCTCGACTTCGTCGGCATGGCAGCCGACCGGACCGCGCAGATCCGCAACCTCCCCTACGGCGAGCAGCGGCGCGTCGAGATCGCCCGTGCGCTGGCCCGTGAGCCCCGCATGCTGCTGCTCGACGAGCCGGCGGCCGGACTCAACCACGGGGAGAAGGAGCAACTGCTCGGCCTGTTGCGGCGGATCGCCGCCCTCGGAATCGCGGTGGTCCTCATCGAGCACGACATGGGCCTGGTCATGGAGGTCTCCGAACGCATCGTCGTACTGAGCTACGGCAAGGAGATCGCCGACGGCACACCGGCATCGATCCGGTCCAACCCGGCGGTCATCGAGGCCTACCTCGGCGCGGAGGACGACGAGGCGCACGCGGAGGCCGAACGTATCGCGGCCCAGGCGGGCCCGTCCGGCACGGCGGAGGTGCAGTGGTGAGAACGATCCTCGACATCAGCGGCCTTCAGGTCAGCTACGGAAAGGTGGAGGCACTCAAGGGGCTCGACCTCACCGTCGGCGAGGGGGAGATCGTCGCCCTGCTGGGCAACAACGGCGCCGGCAAGTCCACGACCGTATCGACGATCTCCGGCGTGGTCCGGTCCCGGGCGGGAACCGTCACGGCCTACGGCGAGGACATCACCGCGGCGACGCCCTGGTCGATCGTCGAACGCGGAATCGTCCACGTGCCCGAGGGCCGGCGGATCTTCTCGCGGCTGACCGTGCACGAGAACCTCCAGCTCGGCGGCTACACCGTGCGCGACGGCGCGTCGATCGACCAGCGGATCGCACAGGTCTACGAGCTGTTCCCGCGCATGGCCGAGCGCCGCCATCAGCAGGGCGGCACCCTCTCCGGCGGCGAGCAGCAGATGCTCGCCATCGGCCGGGCACTGGTCGCCGGGCCCCGGCTGATCATGCTGGACGAGCCGTCGATGGGCCTGGCGCCGCTGATCGTCGCCCAGGTCATGGACGCCATCGTGACCGTCAACCGGGCGGGCACGTCGGTGCTGCTCATCGAGCAGAACGCGAGAGCCGCGCTGAAGATCGCCCACCGCGGGTACGTCATCGACTCGGGCCGGGTCACCCTGACCGGGCCGGCCGACCGGTTGCGCGCCGACCCGCAGGTCGTCGAGGCATACCTGGGAGCATGACGGATGACGAGAAACGCACCGATCGACACGATCGACTGGCACACCGGCGGTGAGCCCTTCCGGATCGTGCCCGACAGCCCGGCCGCGCTGACCGGCGACGGGCTCACCGTCGCCGAGCGCCGGATCCTCGCGACCCGGAGCGACGAGGCGCAGTGGGTGCGCGCACTGCTGTGCGGCGAGCCCCGTGGCCACGCGGACATGTACGGCGGCTTCCTGGTACCGCCCGACGACGCCGGCGCCCATCTGGGGGTCCTGTTCTGGCACAAGGACGGGTTCTCGACGGCGTGCGGACACGGCACGATCGCCCTCGGCGCCTGGGCCGTCGCCTCGGGCAGGGTGGCGGCCCCCGCCGACGGCTCGACCGACGTCCTGATCGACGTCCCCTCGGGACGCGTCACGGCGAGTGTCCGCACCCGCGGGGGCCTGGTCGAGGACGTCACCTTCACGAACGTCGCGAGCCACGTCCACGCCCGCGGCGTCCCAGTGGGGACGTCCCGCGGAACGGTCACCGTCGACATCGCCTTCGGCGGTGCGATGTACGCCGTGCTGCCGGCCGCGGCGGCCGGCCTGCGGGTCGGGCCGGAGCACCTCGCCGAGATCGTCGCGGTCGGCCGCGAGATCCGCGACGCCCTCAATGCCGCCGGGGCCGCCGAACACCCCGGTGACGCCCGGCTCTCCGGCATCTACGGAACGGTTTTCACCGAGGAGGTCCGCCCTCCGCTGCCGCGGCCCGACGGCAGCCGGCAACTGCACCAGCGCAACATCACGGTGTTCGCCGACGGCCAGGTGGACCGGTCCCCGTGCGGTTCGGGCACGTCGGCCAGGGTCGCGCTGCTGGCCGGCACCGGGGAACTGCGTCCCGGTGACGAGTTGCGGCACGAGTCCGTGGTGGGCTCCGTCTTCCGCGCACGGATCACGGAGCTCACCACGGCACACGGAAGGCCGGCCGTGATCACGGCGGTGACGGGCACCGCCCACGCGACGGGGACCTGCCGGTTCACCGTCGATCCGCACGACGCTCTCCTTCCCGGGTTCGTGCTGCGATGAGCGTGATCCTCGACGCCCAGGACGTCTTCTCGCTCGGTCCCGTCGCCGCGGTCGCCGCGATCCGTGACGTACTGGCCCGGGGACTCGACCCGGATGCCGACGTGCCTCGCGTCGTCCTCGAACTCGCGGGCGGCCAGGGGCTGCTCATGCCGTCGGAGAGCGGCGGCTGGTTCGGGGTGAAGGTCGCGACCGTCGCGCCCGGCAACCCCGCGCGGGGCCTGCGGCGGATCAATGCCACCTACCTCCTGTACGACAGTGAGACGCTGACCTGCGCCGCGATCCTCGACGGGGTCGCGCTGACAACCTTGCGCACGCCCGCGGTCGCGGTCGCGGCCTGTCTGGACCGGCTGCGAGCCGTCGCGGCCCGCTCGCCGGACGGGCTGCGGCTGGTGGTCTTCGGCGCGGGCCCGCAGGGCGAGGGGCACGTGCGTACGATCCGGGCGCACGTACCGGTCGCCGACGTCACGGCCGTCACCCGTCGCGGCGGTGCCGTCCCGGCGTGGGCGGACCGCCATCTGACGGCGGACGACGCGGCGGTCGCCGGTCGCGTCCGCGGGGCGGACGTGATCGTGGCGGCGACCTCGGCCCGTGAACCGGTCCTCGACGGGACTCTGGTGCGCGACTCGGCGGTCGTCCTCGCCGTCGGTTCCCACGAGCCGTCGGCACGGGAGCTCGACGGTGCGCTCATGGGGCGCGCCACGGTCGTCGTCGAGAGCCGCGAAGTCGCGCTCCGCGAGGCGGGAGACGTCGTCCTCGCGGTGCGGGAGGGCAGGCTCGACCCGGAATCACTGCGGACCATCGCCGACCGGATCGGCCCGCGGGCGACCGTCCGCGCCGACCGTCCCCTGGTGGTGAAGACGAGCGGAATGGCATGGGAGGACCTGGCGGTGGCGGTGGCGGTGTACCGGCAGGGAGGCAGGAGGACGTTACCTCCGTCGTGGCCGGTGTGCCGGACGTCCCGGCGCGGGTGAGCCCGGGGCCTGTGCTTGCACAGGCCCCGGGCCGCAGCCGCTGGTCTCCGGGCGCGCGACGCGCTCAGCCGGCCAGCAGCGTCACCCCCCGGTCCGACAGTGCCCGGCTGACCGGCTCGTGGATCATGCCGCAGCCGCTGTCGGGACCGCCGCTGAGGATGCCGTGAGCGGTGGACCCGTCGTAGACGCCGCTTCCGCTGTCACCGGCAGCGTCGCAGGCGGTGCTCCAGGTCATCCCGGCCAGGGTGCGGTCGGGATAGGACACGGTCGCGTCGGTCTCGGTGATCTGCCCGCAGGTGTAGCCGGTCGTGGAGCCCTGCTTGCAGACGTACTGCCCGACGTAGTCGTAGCCCCAGCCGGTGATGCGGGTCGAGGGGTAGACCCAGCCCCGCGGCTGCCACCAGTCGGAGTCGTCGATGCGTACGACGGCGGAGTCGCCGTAGTAGCCGAAGGTGTAGTCGGCGACGCTGCCGACTCCCTGGTAGCCGTAGCTGTAGGTCGGGACCTGCCAGTACGAGCTGTCCTCCGCGCAGTGGCCGGCGGTCATCATGTAGTAGCCGTACGAGTCGTAGGCCATGAAGGCGCTGGTGCAGCGGACGTTGCTGCCGTAGATGGCCAGGCCCGAGCGCAGCGGCGGGTCACAGGAGTACTGACCGCCGCAGTAGAACGGCTTGGAGGCGTGCGCGTAGCTGCTGACGGTGAGGGCGTCGCCGAAGGTGTGCTGCGCCCACCGCACGACCGAGCGCTGAGCACCGGTCAGGGCCTTGCCCCGGGGCAGGTCCAGGCGCAGCTTGTTGTCCTGCACCACCACCGCGGACTGCAGGCCGTGGGGCGCCGACTTGTTCGCCGCGGCGATGCGCCTGGCCAGCGTGTCCGACATGCGGTTGAGCTGCTGCCAACTGCGGCGGACCACCACGGTGGTGGTGTCGGGCGCCTGGGCCCGTGCCGCCTGCTGCCGCACGGACGCCGCGGCCGCGGGCCGGGTGACGGCGACGGTGAGTCTGCCGCCGTGCTCCTGGTCGATCCAGGCTCCGCCGAAGCGGGAGGCCAGGGACGTGCGCAGGGCGGTGGCGACGTCGGTGAGACGGTCCTGGCGGAGCACCCGTCGTTGTGCTTCCTGTGCGGACAGGTGCTGGTCCGCCGCGAGTTGCGTGGCAGCGGCCCGCTGCGCGGTGCTCAGTCGCGGCGTGGTGCGGTCGCTGCTGCCCGCGGCGGGGGACGCGAGGGCACAGGTGACCGTGAGAGAAGCGAGGATCGGCCAGAGAAGGCGTCGTCGTGGGGTCGAGGCTTTCACTTGATTACCTCCTTCGCTGAGGCGGAGCCGGCCGTTTCCGGCGGCCGGAGTCCGGGCGGCGGCGCTACCCCGTGCCGCCGCCGCCCGGGGGATCACGGCCGGGCGGGGGGAGCCGCCCGGCCGTGAGGTGGGGGAAGTACCGGGGAGACCCCTCAGTACTGGGTGGTGACGGTGACTCCGGAGAAGCTCTGGTTCGCGTAGAGGGTGATGTAGTTGTAGCCGGCCGGAGGGTTGGTGATGGTCAGGGTGTGGCTGTTGCCCGCGCCCGTCGCACGGTTGGTGTAGCTGGTGGTGGTGGCCCAGCCGCTGCCGCTGTAGTAGAGGTCGGCGTCACCGGTGCCGCCGGACGTGGTGATCTTCAGCTGGGAGACACCGGCCGGCAGGTAGAGGTAGAGGTAGTCGTTGTTGCCGGTGGTGGCGGTCCGGTTGCTGCGCTTGCAGTTCTGGCCCAGCACCCGCGTGTCGGTGTCGGGGCACTCGGTCACGGTGCCGCCGCCGACGGTGACGGTCTTGGTGACGGTGCCGGTCGCGCCCTTGTCGTCGGTGACGGTGAGCTTGACGCTGTAGGTGCCCGCCGTGCTGTAGGCGTGGCTCGGGTTGGTCGCCGTGGAGGTCGCGCCGTCACCGAAGTTCCAGGACCGCGACGCGATGGTGCCGTCGGAGTCGGTGGACTGGTCGGTGAAGGTGGCGGTCAGGTTGCTCACGGAGAAGCCGAACCCCGCGGTCGGAGCCTGGTTGGTGCCGCCGCCACCGCCGCCGCTACTGCAGCTGCCCGCCGCGCAACTGGCCAGCCAGGTGCGGAAGTCGCTGTCGTAGCGGGTGCCGATGGTGCTGGTCAGGTAGGTGCGGGCGGCGCTCCAGTTGCCGGTGCGGTAGTAGCCGAGCACGGTGGCCATGTCGGAGGGGTGGTTCTCCAGCATGTACCGGGAGGCGAGGTAGCCCCAGCGGTAGATCCGCGTGGTGTCGTTGCTGTACGTGGTGTCGAACAGGGTGCGCAGGCTGTACGTGCCGAGACCCGCCTCGGTCATCGCCTCGTTGTAGGTGACACCGCGGTAGGAGTAGGAGATGTACTCCGCGAAGCCCTCGATCCACCAGACGGTCGGCGTGGTGACGTTGGCGTTGAAGTCGCCGTACATGTCGAACCGGCCGTCGAGGTAGTGCGTGTACTCGTGGTTGAGGTTCCAGATCTGGAAGTCCGGACGCAGCCATTCGGCCTCGTAGGCGATGAAGCGGGGCTGGTTGCCCGCCGCCGCCGGGTCACCCTCGAGGTACATGCCGCCGTTGTTGGTGTCGATCCCGTACATGGCGCCGGCGTACGTCTGGTAGTCGGTGCTGGAGTCGAAGACGACGACCTCGATGGTGTTGTTGTTGTCGTTCGCGACCGGGCCGCTGTCCTTGACGACGCTGTGGAAATAGGCGTCCTGGTTGCGCAGGCTGTTGCAGGCCCAGGACAGCTCGCTCGACGTCATCTGCTGGGCCTTGATGACGATGCTGGAGCTGCAGTTGTACGTCACCGTCAGGACCGAGCCGGCCAGCTGCTGCTGCAGGTTGCAGGTGCCGTAGTAGGAGCAGTTGGCCTTGTCGTAGTAGTCGGTCATCTCGGCCACGCCGACCCAGAGCGGGGCGGTGGTGCCCTTGATCGAACTCGAGTTGAGCAGACCGGCGGCCAGCGGACGGACCTTGGACTGCAGCGCGCTCTCCTGGAGGAACCTGCCGAGTTCACGTCCGGCGTTGGACGTGAGGTACGACTGGTCGGTGCCCAGGAGCGAGAGGTGTCCGGTCGCGAAGTTGTACAGCGAGTCGATCAGGCTGGGGTCCGACTGGACGGCGCTGACGAACGCCGGCACCTGGTGGCCGCGGAACGTCACGGTGTAGACGTTGTTGGCCGCGTTGAGCATCCACCAGGAGCTGTTCCAGGAGGAGTTGTAGTTCGCCAGCAGCCGCTTGAGGACGTATATGTAGCGGGCGTTCTCCTCGGCGCTGTCGATCAGGGTGACGGCCTCGGCCAGGGTCTCGCCGTTGGCGTCGGAGACGTCGCCGGAGTGCGCGCCGGCGAAGAAGGCGTCCAGACCGGCACGGATGGCCGTCTGCAGGGTGGTGCCGTAGGTGCCCACGTCGGTGGCGTTGTACCAGTGGACGTAGTAGCCGGCGCGCAGGTACAGCACGAGCTGCGGCATGCCGGTGGTGCCGTTGCCGGGGTAGGACGCCGAGCCGTCGCGCACGGCGTAGGCGACGCTGGCCATCTGCGACTCGTTGAACGCGTAGTAGGCGTTCGTGCCGGTCAGGCTGAACAGCGAGTTGACGCAGTCGGTGGTGGACGCCTTGATCTGCGTCACCAGGGCGCTGCCGGTGCGGCTGGTGAAGTCGGAGACGTTGCACGTGGCCGCGGCGGCGAGACCGTTCTTCCCGGCCTTCTTCTTGCCCTTCGTCTTCGCCGACATGGAGGGCCGGACCGGCATTTTCTCGGGCCGGCCGTAGGGCGTCCTGAGCGCGTCCTTGCTCGCTCCCAGCGGCGGCAGCTCGGACGCCTTCAGACGCCCCTTGCCGACATGCTCGGTCTCGGCCGTGGCGGACTGTGCCACGGGCGCCGGACCTGAGTGCTTCGCGCCTCCGGCCGCGGCGTGCGCGGCGGACACGGGGGTTTCCGTCCGAGCGCTGGCCGGCTGCGCCAGCAGGCCGACGCCCATGGCGAAGGTCAGGGCCAGCGGCAGCGCCGCCCCCAGACTTCTCCGGACAAGTGACTTTCTCACTACGCCTCCCATGAGGATTCGGGCCACGCGTGGGTGGCCTGTGGGGGATGACGGGTTCGTGGATCGGGGTGGGCCGCGCCGTCGACCCGACGGGAGCACCGACCGATGTCCTGATTGACATGACCACGACCTGTGACATGTACCATTGCACACGTGACATGGTCCTGGGAAGGTGTCCGCCGGAATCGAGGGCCGCCAATTGGCCTGCCACGGCGCGGAGTTGGCTCCGTCGGCGAAAGGGCCTGGTGAGGACCTGCTACGGGGCCCTAACCGTTCTCGGGGAAGTGGCAGGCCGCCTGCCGGGACGCGGGACCGACGGCCGTCAGGGCGGGCCGCCGGGTACGGCAGATCTCCTGTGCCTTGGGACACCGTGGATGGAAGGCGCAGCCGCTGGGCGGCGCCGCCGGGCTCGGCGGATCACCCAGGAGCACGATGCGTTCGCGGCGGCGCTCCGCGACGGGGTCGGGGAGCGGAACGGCGGACAGCAGCGCCCGGGTGTACGGATGGGCCGGCGTGTCGTACACGTCCCGCTTGTCGCCCACCTCGACGATGCGGCCGAGGTACATCACCGCCACCCGGTCGCATATCCGCTTCACGACCGACAGGTCGTGGGCGATGAACAGCAGGGCGAGGCCGAGCTCGTGCTGCAGGCGCTCCAGCAGGTTGACGATCTGCGCCTGCACGGAGACGTCGAGCGCGGAGACGGGTTCGTCGGCGACGATGAGCCGGGGGCCGGTGGCGAGGGCGCGGGCGATGCCGATGCGCTGGGCCTGGCCGCCGGAGAACTGGTGCGGGTGACGGTCCAGGTGCTCCGGGCTCAGGCCCACCAGGTCCAGCAGTTCCGCGGCCTTGTCGCGTGCGGCCTGGGCGGAGGTGCCCTGGACCAGCAACGGCTCGGAGATGATGCGTGCGACGGTCTGCCGGGGGTTGAGCGACGAGTACGGATCCTGGAAGATCATTTGCAGGTGCCGCCGGGTCGGTCTCAGCCGGCGTTGCGGGACGTGCGTGATGTCCTGGCCGTCGAAGGCGATGGCGCCCGAGGTCGGCTCCAGCAGCCGTACGAGCATCCGCCCGGTGGTGGACTTGCCGCATCCGGACTCGCCGACCAGTCCCAGCGTCTCGCCCGCCCCCAGGTCGAGACTCACCCCGTCGACCGCCCGCACCGGGGCGGAGGGACGGCCGAGTCTGCGCCGGCCGGGGAACGTCTTGGTCAGATCACGTACCGAGAGCAGCGCGGAATCGGTCGGTATCGCGAAGGCCGGGGCGTTCGGTCGGGTCATCGAGTCTCCTCGGCCGGTATCTGGGTGCCGTTGCGGGGCGTGGAAGGTGCGGAGACGCCCAGGGGCAGGTGGCAGGCGACCAGCCGGCCAGGGGCGTAGTACGCGACCGAGGGCCGCTCGTCGGCGCAGCGCAGGCGGGCGGCCTCGTCGGCTTCGGCCCTGCGGGGGCAGCGCGGGGCGAAGGCGCATCCGGGTATCGGCGCGGCCAGGGACGGCGGGCTGCCCGCGATGGCGCGCAGCGGGACGTCGTCGGGGTCGTCCAGCCGCGGCAGCGAGTCGAGCAGGCCGCGGGTGTACGGATGGGCGGGCTGCCGGAACAGGTCGTCGACCGGGGCCTGTTCGGCGGCGCGCCCGCCGTACATGACGAGCACGTCGTGCGCGACGCGGGCCACCACCCCCAGATCGTGAGTGATCATCAGGACGCCCAGCCGCCGTTGCTGCTGGAGCCGGGCGATGAGTTCGAGGATCTGGGCCTGCACGGTGACGTCGAGGGCCGTGGTGGGCTCGTCGGCGATGAGCAGGTCGGGTTCGCAGGACAGCGCCATGGCGATCACGGCTCTCTGGCGCATGCCGCCGGAGAACTGGTGGGGGTACTCCCTCGCCCTGCGGGCCGGTTCGGGGATGCCGACTTCGCCGAGCATGTCCACGGCCTGCCGGTGGGCCGCCCGGCGGCCGGTGCCGAAGTGGCGGCGGTGCGCCTCGGCGATCTGCTCGCCGACCGTGTAGGCGGGGTGCAGGGCGGAGAGCGGGTCCTGGAAGACCATGGCCATGCGCCGGCCGCGCAGCCGGCTGAGCTCCCGGTCGGTCAGGGAGAGCAGTTCCTGTCCGGCCAGGGCGATCGAGCCGCTGACCCGGGCTCCCCGGTGCAGGCCCATGACGGCCATCGACGTGACCGACTTGCCGGAGCCGGACTCACCGACCAGCCCCAGGGTGCGGCCGGCCTCCACGGTGAAGGAGATCCCGTCGACCGCCCGGACGGTTCCGGCCGGGGTGTCGAACCGGACGCGCAGATCGTGTACGCGCAGCAGTGGTGCGTCGGTTGCGGTGCTGGACGGCACGGCTAGTTCCTCACCCTCGGGTCCACGACGGCGTACAGCAGGTCGATGACGACGTTCGCCGCCACGATGAAGAAGGCGGCCAGCAGCGTCACGCCAAGGACCACGGGCTGGTCGGAGCGTTGCAGGGCGTCGTAGAACAGCCGGCCCACCCCGGGGATGCCGAAGATGGACTCGGTGATGACGGCTCCGGCGAGCAGGGCGCCGAGGTCCATGCCGAAGATGGTGAGCACCGGCATCATGGCGGACCGCAGGCCGTGTTTGGCCACCACGGTGTACTGGGGCATGCCCTTCGCCCTGGCGGTGCGGATGTAGGGCTGCGCCATGGCCTCGATCATGGAGCTGCGGCTCTGGCGGGCGTACATCGCGGCGTACAGCAGGGCCAGCGCGGTCCAGGGCAGCAGCAGGTTGGCGGCCCATCCCAGCGGGTCGTCGGTCAGCGGGGTGTAGGTGGGGTAGGGCAGGAGCCCGCCGACCCGGACCAGGCCGTAGATGAGCATGACGGCGGTGAAGTAGACGGGGAGCGAGGCGGTGGCGACGGCGCCGACCATGAGCGTCCGGTCGAGCAGTCCGCCCTTCTTCAGGGCGGCGGTCACCCCGGCGCCCAGCCCCAGCACCAGCCACATGCAGGCGGCCCCGAAGGCGAGCGAGGCGGAGACCGGCAGCCGGTCCATGAGCAGGTCCCACACCGGCAGGGCGTTGTCGTAGGAGTAGCCCAGGCAGGGGAAGCCGCAGTGCAGCGCGTGCGGCCCGCTGCCCAGGTCCCGTCCGGCGAAGATGCCGACGACGTAGTCGCCGAACTGGCGCCACAACGGCTGGTCGAGGCCCATGTGGTGGCGCACCTCCGCCAGCCGCTCCGCGCTGCACGTCTTGCCGCAGGCGGCCGCGGCCGGGTCGGCGGGCAGGAGGTAGAAGATGACGAAGGTGACGGCGCAGATGGCGAGCAGCACACCGGCCACGCCGAGGCATCTGCGGAGCAGGTAGGCGGTCACGAGCGGCCTCCCTGGGGATCGAGGATGTCGCGCAGGGCGTCGCCCAGCACCGTGAAGGCCAGCACCGCGACGAAGAGGAAGGTGCTCGGGACGAAGAAGTACATGGGGTCCGTCTCGTAGTAGGCGACGGCCTCGGCGATCATCTGACCCCAGGAGGAGGTCGGCGGGCGCACGCCCACACCGAGGAAGCTCAGCGCCGCCTCCGTGCTGATCATGCCGGGGATCAGCAGCGTGGTGTAGGCGATGATCGGCCCGGAGATGTTGGGAAGGACCTCGCGGGTGAGGATGCGCCACGGTCCCGAGCCGGCCACGCGGGCCGCCTGGACGTACTCGCGGTGGCGCAGGGTGAGGGCCTCACCGCGCACCACGCGGGCGATGCCGGGCCAGCCGAAGACACCGATGACGGCGGTCATCAGGAGGACCCGGTTGACGTCCTGGGCCACGGACATCATGGCGATCATGAAGATGAGCGAGGGGAAGGACATGGTCAGGTCCATGAGCCTGCTCAGTACGGTGTCGACGCGGCCCCCGAAGTAGCCGGCCGCGATGCCCGCGGCGGTGCCCACCACGACGACGATCGCGGTGGCGGCGAACGCGATCAGCAGCGAGACCTGGGCTCCGTGCACCACGCGCGCCAACAGGTCGCGGCCGGTGGCGGGCTCCACGCCCAGCCAGTGCTCGGCGCTGATGCCGCCGAGCGGCCCGCGGGGCATGCCCCCGAGGTAGGGGTCGATCGCGTCGCTGTCGAAGGCGGTGGGTGACCAGCCGCCCAGCCGGCTGAGCAGCGGGGCGGTCAGGGCGACCAGGACCAGCAGGGCGACGGCGACCAGGGCGAGCCTGCTGCCCCGGTCACCCCACAGCTTGCGCGACGTGGCCCGCAGCGGATGCTCGAGCAGGGCCGAAGGCCCGGTCTGCGCGGTGGTGTCCAGTGTGAAGGTCACGACGGCTCGTCCTCAGCCCTCGCTCTTCGACGGGTCCTTCAGACCGATCACCGCGAAGTCGAACTGGCCGGTCCAGGCGGCGTGGCCGAAGGCACCGGCGATGTTGTCGCCGACCAGCAGGGGCTTGCGCTTCCACAGCAGCGGAACGGCCGGCGACTTGCTCTGGATGACGGAGTCGAGGCTGATCCAGGCCTGATTGGCGCTCGCCGCGTCGGACATCGCGGCGATCTCGTCCATGCGCTTCTCCACCGCCTTGTCGCGGAACTGGGAGACGTTGCCCTGGTTCCCCTTCTCCTTGATGGTCCGGCCGTCGAACACGAAGGGCAGGAAGGTGGAACCGGACGGGTAGTCGGGGCACCAGCCGCTCATCGCCATGTCCGGTGCGTGCTTGGTGTCACCGATGGTGTCGTAGTAGACCGACGGGTCGACGGTCTGGATCTGCAGGCGCACCCCGACCCGGGACAGGCTCTGCTGGAGCGCCTCGGCCCGTGTCTTGTCGCCCGTCGACACCGTGATCGTCGTGGCGAAGCCGTTCGGCTTGCCGCCCTCGGCGAGGAGCTTCTTGGCCTTGGCCACGTCGCCGGTGGTCGACCGCCCGTAGAGGCCGTCGGCGCGGCGGCCGCCGGTGAGGGCCGGCGGGAGGTAACCGTTGGCCATGTCGTTGAGGGCGGGGCCGCCGCTGGCGGTCACCTGGGCCGACTTGTCGACCGCGTACTGCATCGCCTGACGCAGCTTCAGGTTGTCGAACGGCGCGCGGGAGGTGTTCAGGGCGAGCATGTCGGTGCAGCCGGTCCGCTCCGCGGACAGCCTCTTCTTGACCTCCGGCCGCGGCAGCACCTTGGCGATGCTGGACGGCTGCATGTCGGACCACTCGACGGCGGAGGCGTCGGCGCCCTCGCCGGCGATGATGCGGTCGTCTATCTGACCGCCCTTCAGACCCTGCTGTACGACGATCCGGTCGGGGTAGGCCTTGCGTACCGGGTCCGTGGCCGGGTCCCAGTGCGGGTTGCGGACCAGCACCAGCTTCTTGCCCCGCGCATAGCTTTCGATCTTGTACGGTCCGGAGGAGAACGGCCGCAGGTCGTACTGGACTCCCTTCTCCCGCGATTCGGGCACGGGGGAGAAGGTGGGCAGCGTGACCGTGTAGGAGAACTCCGCGACCGGCCTGCGCAGCGAGAAGACGATGGTGCGGTCGTCGGGAGTCTTGATCGACTCCAGGTGCTTGCCCCGCAGCGGCCCGGTGTAGCCCTCGGTGCCGGCCAGGTACCGCTGGGCGTAGTCGGGACCTCCGACCAGGTCCGGGGCGAAGGAGCGCTCGACGTTGTACTTGACGTCCTGGGCTCTGATCGGGGTCCCGTCCTCGTACTTCAGACCGGGCTTGAGCGTGAACGTCCAGGTCCGGCCGCCGTCGGAGGACTTGCCGAGGTCCGTCGCGAGATCGGGAACGATCTCACTGCCCTTGTTGCCGGGGGCGGCCTTGAACGTGGTCAGCGTGCGGTAGAGCAGGCGGCTGCCGAAGTCCATGGTCGGCATCACCCAGTTCCGGGCCGGGTCCAGGTGGCCGAAGTCCTGGTTGGACAGCACGGTGAGAGTGCCGCCCTTCTTCGGGGTGCCGCCGATGATCGTTCCGGTGGCGACGCCGGGCCGCTTGTGCTCGTCGGAGCCGCCATCACCCGACTGATTCGTACAGGCGCCCAACAGGGCCAGTGTGAGTGAGGCGCTCAACGAGGCGGATAGGGCACGCGTTTGACGGCTCATAGCCACTCCTTGCTTGTGATGGCGGGAATCCGCCTGTGAGGTGTGACGCGTAACATAGTAATGTGAAATTGCATAGCCAAGGGGTGTGACGGCTCGTTACCGAGCTGTGTCCGATATCCGGACCGCGGGTTGCGGGCTCAGGTGGCGCCGTCAGGGTCCGACGGCGTCACCGTGTGGACCGGCAGGTCTCACGGACGGACCGGCAGGTCTCGCGGGCGGAGGGAACGGGCCGTCCGGGACATGGCTGTTTGTGATCGCGGGCGCGGAAAGGCTGCCGCGCGCCGCGGACAGGGGCTTCGGGGCGGGTGGTGTGCGGTGGCCGGAGGCCTACCGGCTGAGCCGAAGAACCGACGCGTCGGCTACGGCGTCTGCCTGGCCGTCCGCCCACAGGGTGCGGACGTGCGCGAGGTGGCGGCGCATGCAGTCCTCCGCCTCCTGGATCCGGCCGGCCAGCATCAGGTCGAGGAGTTCGACATGCTCCTGGGCGGAAGACACCAGGCGGCCGGTCTCGTTCAGGCTGCCCAGCCCGAACAGGCGTGACCGCTTGCGCAGGTCGGCCACGACCTCCACGAGGTGAGGATTGCCGGCCAGGGCCAGCAGCTCCAGGTGGAACCGGTGATCCGCTTCGAGGTACTTCAGGACGTCATGCCCCTGGGCCGCCGTGACGATCTGCTCCGCCAGCGGACGCAAGGCTTCCAGTTGCCCGGCACTCGCCGTCGCGGCGACGCGGCCCACGGTGGGGACCTCGATCAGGGTCCGGATGTCGGTGAAGTCGTCGAGGTCCTTGTCGGTCATCTCCGTGACGCGGAACCCCTTGTTGCGCACCGCCTCGACCAGGCCCTCCCTCGCCAGGTCCAGCATGGCCTCACGCACCGGGGTGGCGGAAACGCCGAGTTCCGCCGCCAGTGTGGGGGCCGAGTAGATGACACCCGGACGGAGTTCACCCGCGATGAGCGCGGCTCGGAGGGCATTGGCGACCTGATCGCGCAGATGGGTCTGGACGGAGATCGCCTGCGACTTGAGATGAGGCATCTTCGCTCCTCCGAGTACCAGCCCTATATACCAGCGCATTGACCTCCCACTATACAATGTCACGTTGCTCCACTTGCAAGATCGGTTCCAGGCTCCGGGGCCGCACCAAGGCGGGGCGGGGGAGTCAGCGCAAGGACGCCATCCAGGTCTCCACCTCGTCCGCGTCGCGCGGCAGGCCCGAGGACAGGCACATGGCCCCGTCGGCCGTGATGACGAAGTCGTCCTCGATCCGTACGCCGATGCCGCGCAGTTCTTCGGGCACCGTCAGGTCGTCGGGCTGGAAGTAGAGCCCGGGTTCGACGGTGAGGACATGTCCGGCCTCCAGGACACCGCCCAGGTACGTCGCGTCGCGGGCGCCGGCGCAGTCGTGGCAGTCCAGACCCAGCATGTGGCCCGAGCCGCACAGGGTGTACCGGCGGTACAGGTCGGACCCGGAACCCGAAACCGCACCGCCGGACGGCCGCAGCCCCCAGGCGTCGAGTCCTTCGGCGATGACCCGCATGGCGGCGTCGTGGAAGTCGCCGTACCGGGCGCCGGGCCGCAGCGCGGCGATGCCCGCCGACTGGGCGGCGAGGACCAGGTCGTAGACGCGGCGTTGGACATCGGTGAAGCGGCCGCTGACCGGCAGCGTCCGGGTGACGTCCGCGGTGTAGAAGGAGTCCGCCTCGACGCCCGCGTCCAGCAGGAGCAGGTCCCCGTTCCGCACCGGGCCGTCATTGCGCATCCAGTGCAGGACGCAGGCGTGCGCCCCCGCCGCCACGATGGTCTCGAAGCCCAGTCCGTGACCGCCGAGCCGGGCACGCCGGTTGAAGGTGCCCTCGATCCAGCGTTCTCCCCGCGCCAGGAGAGTGGCGTTGCCCAGTTCGCCGACGACGTCGTGGAAACCCGCGACGGTGCAGTCCACGGCGGCACGCAGCTGGCCGACCTCCCACTCGTCCTTGACCAGTCGCAGTTCCGACAGGAAGGTGACCAGTTCGGCGTCTGCCCGCGAGTCCGGCGGAACCAGCGAGTCGACGTGCGCGTCCTCACCGCGCAGCACGCGGGTCGGTGCCTTCTTCCCGAGAGCCCGCTCGAGATCGTCGCGCGCGGCGACCTCGAGACCGAGGGCGTCCGCGGTCTCCGACAGCGTTCTGCGCCGGCCGATCCAGAACTCGCCGTGCCGTCGGTCGCCGTAGAACTCCGCGCCGTTCCGGCCGCCGTCACGCGGCGACCGCGGCCGGACGAACAGGGTCACCGAGTGTCCGCATCCTGTCGGCTCGAAGACGAGGACGCTGTCGGGGACCGCCTGCGTCCCGTGATCGGCGGTGAGATGGACGAAAGCGGAGTGCGGCCGGAACGTGTAGTCGAAGTCGTTGCTCCTGACCTTCAGCCCGCCTGACGGGACGACGATCCGCTCACCGGGAAACCGTTCGGACACCGCCGAGCGCCGCTTGGCCGCGCACGCCGCACCCGGCAGGAGCGGCGGCTTCAGGTCCGTATTCGCCCAGCCTCCCCGGAAGGGGCCGGCCGGGGTGGCCGGCCCGTGAGACTCGTCATCGCCCGTGTCGGAGGCGTTGCCCTGCTCCTGCATCGAGAAGCCTCTCCTGTTTCGTGTCGTGGTTCGGCTGCACAGCTTCCGCTCTGCAGCGAAGATGCGGTTGACCGGAGTCGTGCTGACGCGGTCCCCGGTGGCCGGCCCCCGCCCGCGGGGAACGCGGCAGGAGACGTCAGGCGCGCAGCCGGGACATCCAGGCCTCCACCTCGTCCGCTTCCCGCGGCAGGCCGGCCGAGAGGTTCTCGCTGCCCTCCTCGGTCACCAGGATGTCGTCCTCGATCCGTATGCCGATGCCCCGGTATTCCTCGGGAACGGTCAGATCGTCGGACTGGAAGTAGAGGCCCGGCTCCACGGTGAGCACCATGCCCGGCTGCAGTGTGCCGTCCACATACATCTCGGTGCGGGCCTTGGCGCAGTCGTGAACGTCCAGGCCGAGCATGTGGCCCGTGCCGGCCAGCGTCCAGCGACGCTGCAGTCCGAGTTCGTACGCCTCGTCCGCCGACCTGTCCCCGAACAGCCCCCAGGCGGCCAGGTGTTCGGCCAGAACCCGCTGGGCGGCGTCGTGGAAGTCCCGGTACGCGGCACCCGGCTTGACCGCGGCGATGCCGGCCTCCTGCGCCGCGTACACCGCGTCGTAGACCTTTCGCTGGACCGGGGTGAAGCGCCCGTCGACGGGCAGGGTGCGCGTGATGTCGGCGGTGTAGAGATTACGGGTCTCCACTCCGGCGTCGAGCAGCAGAAGTTCGCCGGGACGGGTCTCGCCGTCATTGCGCACCCAGTGCAGAGTCGTGGCGTGGGATCCCGCCGCGCAGATCGACGCGTAGCCGACGTCATTGCCCTCGATCCGGGCGCGCGTCCAGAACGTGCCCTCGATGAGCCGCTCGGGCGTCGGCGCGGCGGCGCTGAGGGCGCGGACGACGTCCTCGAAGCCGAGGGCCGTGGCCTCGCAGGCGAAACGCAGATCAGCGATCTCCCACTCGTCCTTGACCAGACGCATCTCGGAGAGGGCCACGCGGAACTCGTCGTCGTGCTCGTCCGTCACCTTCCCTTCGAGCACCGAGTCGATACCCGCGTCGTAGCCACGCAGCAGGCGGACCGGGCCGTCGGCCGCGCCGAGCCGGTCGGCGAGCGTGCGGACATCGCGGCAGGGCAGACCGAGCAACTGCTCGTTCTCCGCGAGGCTGTTGCGGCGGCCGTCCCACAGCTCACCGTGATAGTCGAGCCAGAACTCTCCGCTCTCCCGGTCGGAGCGGGGGAGCAGGTACGCGATCGCCCGGTGCCCGCCGTACCGGCCGGGCTCCAGGACCAGCACGGCGTCCTGGGACTGATCGCCGGTCAGGTAGACGTAGTCCGACGAGGGCCTGAAGGGGTAGGCCGTGTCGTTGGCGCGGACCTTCGGGTTGCCGGCCGGGATCACCAGCAACTCGCCGGGGAACCGGGCGGACAGCTCCGTCCTGCGACGCGCGGTGTAGGCCGACTGCGCGATCTGCTCCAGACCGCGGCGCTCCGTGTCCGCCCAGCCCTGCTTCATGTTCTCGGCGAGTTCGACGCTCACCCGGCCGTACAGACCGTTCTTCCGCTCTCTGCTCTCATCCGTCTCCGCGGCCGTCTCCGCGGCCGTTTCTGCGGCCGTCTCTGCAGCCACCATCGCCTCCTCAGACGTATTGGTCATGGACATATCTCGAACAGGTTCGACAGCAGCCGTTCGCCGGCGGGCGTCACCGACCAGCGCGCATCCGGGGCGCTGCCGTCCTGAGTGCTCCGCCGGTCAGCCGGGGCAGGTGTGGTCGCCACGGGCAGAACCGCCCAGCACCGCTTGCCGGAGGCGGTGCGTTCGACGCCCTGGAACAGACAGAGGGCTTCTATGAGAAGAAGGCCGCGTCCACGCTCGTCGTCGACCTCGGCCGCACACGGCTGCGGAACCGCCGCACTGCCGTCGAGGACCGCGATGACGAGGAGGCCCTGCTCCAGGGTCACCTCGACGGACATGGGTCCGCCCGCGTGCTGGAGGCCGTTGGTGAGCAGTTCCGATGCCACCAGTTCCAAGCGGGAGAACAGCTCGTCCTCGAACGATGTGTCCCACGACCTCACCGTCGCGGAGATACGGTGGCGAGCGCCGTGAACCGCCGCCGCGGTCGCCTCCACGGTGAAGCTGGCCTGGGTATGAGGCATGTTGTCTCTCCTCGAAGATGAGGCGCTTCGGCGGTCACCGGATGCCACAGCCGCCGCGGCGCACGAGCACTCCGCACGGCGATGAGGACCGCCACGGGGATGCCCGGGTCACCGGGAGCAGACCCGCTCCACCTCGGCGGGACAGGACGTGCAGGGAGAGTTCCACGACCGGCTCCGCGGGGACAACGGGCTGAGGCATAAGAGAACGAGCGGACCACGCATAACGCGCGGCGCCCGCGGCGAGCCGGCCGGGCCGCACCACTCCGGCCCCGAGAGCGTGGAGTGCCGCGCCTGTCGGCCCGCGCGCATAATGGACCCCTGTTTCCGCCGCACGACGAGGTGAACCGATGGAACTGGAGTTGCGTCACCTGCGTGTGCTGTGCGCGATCGCGGACTGCGGGAGCGTCGGCCGGGCGGCCGTCGCGCTCGGATTCACCCAGCCCGCACTGAGCACCCAACTGCGTCGCATCGAGCGACTGCTCGGTGAGGGGGTGTTCCTGCGCGGCAGTACGGGCGTGCGGCTGACCGCCTATGGAGCGGAGGTCGTGAGCCAGGCACGCGAGATCCTGGTACGTGCCGACGCCCTCGGGCGACGGCGTACGAGCTGCCCGACCACAGTGGACGGTACGCTCCGCCTCGGCGCCACCAACACACCGATCGTGCCGACGCTGCTGAACGCCCTGCGCGACGCCTGCCCGGACCTCAAGGTCTCCGTCTGCAGCGTCTACGCCACCGGCGAACTGCTCAGTCTCCTGGAGGCCGGCGAGCTCGACGCCGCACTGGGCGTCGACTACCCCGGACTGCCCCTACGGCACTCCTCCGCTCTGGCGCACCGTGCCATCAACACCGTCCCGATCTTCGTGGCCATGCACGCCGGCCACCCGCTGGCGCACCGCGTGGAGGTCCCGCTGGAGGAGCTGGCCGAGGACACCTGGTTCGTCTCCTCCGACGACGGGGTGGGCTGGCCCGGCGCCTTCTACGACGCCTGCCAGGCCGCGGGTTTCATGCCGGCCGGTACCCACGAGTTCCACGTACTCGATCAGCTGCAGTCCATGATCGCCAGGGGGCTGGGGGTGACCGTGGTCCAGCCCACCGTGCGCCCCATCGACGGGGTGGTGGTCAAGCCTCTGGCCGGGGACCCGTTGTGGCAGCGGCACCTGCTGATCTGGCGCGGTGAGGCCGTCGAGGCATCCGTGGTCGAGGCCGTGCATCACCACGCGGTCCGCGTCTACCGCGACCTGTTGGCCCAGGCCCCCCACCTGCAGCGCTGGGTGAACCGGGCCTACACCTCCGCACGCCTGCCGAGCGGGCTCGGGTAGGAATCTCCGTCCGGCTCTCACCGGCCGAGGTCGGGCAGGGGGCGCCGGGCGACCTCCCGGGCGTCGTCCGCGGTCAGGCCCAGCATGCGCAGGACCATCTCGGCGAGGTGCGATGCCGCCTCGTCCCCGTCCAGGTCGGGGCGGGAGAATTTCAGTTCCAGCAGTGACAGCAGCGTGCCGCCCAGCGCGGAGAGGGCGACGGCGGGTTCCACGGCGGTGAAGCGGCCGGAGGCGATCCCGCTCTGCAGGTCGCGCCGGGCCCGCGAGGACAGGCCGTTGTCCGTGTGCAGGTAGCCGAGTCCACGGCGGCGCAGCTGACCAGGACGCAGTTCTACCTGCCGGTGCCGCCGGAGTCGCCGCCGGGCCGGCGGTACCGCCACTGGGCACCCTGGCCGGTGCCGGGTTGCTGCTGCTCATGGCCGGCGCCGTGATCACGCACGCACGCCGCGCAGACGGGGTGCGCGCCCTCGCCCCCGCGACCGTGTGCGCCCTGCTCGTCACCGTCTACCTCACGTCCCTGCTCACGACGTCCGGCTGAACCAGCGACACGGCGGGACCGGCGACGCCATCCCGGTTCAGCGGCAGGTGACGTGGACGCGGGCCCAGGAGTTGTTGCCGTAGCCCCGGGGATTCCACAGGGAGCGGGGAGATTCGGGCATGAGCGCGCCGGTGCTGTCCCACGCCCGGGCGGTCACGTGCCTTTCGCCGGCGGGCAGGTCGAGCGTGGTGCGCCAGTGCTGCCAGACCCAGGGGCTGTCCGCGGGGTCGAGTTCGGCCTGCCGCCAGTCGCCTCCGGCGTCGGGGGAGACGTCGACGCGGGCGACGATGCGGCCGTCGCCCGCCAGGGCGTAGCCCATGATTTCCGTAGGCCCCGGGGGCAGTTGGGCGCCGTTGTCAGGGGTGAGGATGTCGCAGTTCACGGGGAGCGGGCCGAGGGAGATGCCGGTGCCGGGTTCGGCTCGGGCGGGGTCGGCCCCGGCCGGCAGGATGCGGTAGGCGGTCGTCTGGAAGTAGCTGGTCGAGGGCTGGGACCGGGCGGTGATCCGCGTGAGCCATTTGACGCTGCGTGCGCCGATCCAGCCCGGCACCACGGCACGCAGCGGGCCGCCGTGGACGCGGGGGAGTGGTTCTCCGTTCATGGCCCAGGCGAGCAGCACTTCCGGGCTGCGGGCCTTGGTGGCGGGGATCGAGCCGCCGTAGGGCTGGGGCGGGTCGGCCTTCCGCGAGACGTCCGGGGCGCTGAAGGCGATGTGCGCGGCCTGGGATTCAAGGCCGGCTTCGGCCAGGACGTCGCGGAGCCGGACGCCGCTCCAACGGGCGGTGGCGGTGGCGCCGGGGCCCCAGGAAGCCTCGCCCGGGATGTCGCGTACCGCGGCGAGACCGGCGCGCCGGTTGCCCGCGCACTGCAAGGTGGCCTTGATCTCCACCTCCTCGAACCGCTCGCGCAGTTCCCGCAGGGAGAGCTCCAGCCGGTGCCCGACCAGGCCGTCCACCCGCAGCCGCCACGCCCTCGGGTCGATGTCGGGGATCGGTCCGTGGTTGCGGCTGTAGAAGACGCCGACGGGGGTCTGCCGCTCTCGCGCCAGCGCCACGCGCGGCGGTTCGGCGTTGAACGGCTCCCGCTCGTGCACCACCATGTCGTCCCGCTTGCCCCACAGCTCCATACGGGACGCCTACCCGCGGCCCGCGGTCGGACCCTCGCATGCGGGGGCGATGCCCCCGACCGGGTGCGGGCTTTCCGGTCGATCCGATCGATGGGTCATGCGGGATCCGCGACGGGCGGCGCGGCGGGTTTCGGGATGCCGGCCTCGGGTGCGTACTGGGCCGCCTGCGCGTCGAACATGGCGGCGTAGCGGCCCTGGGCGGTCATGAGTTCGTCGTGGGTGCCGTGTTCGGCGAGGCGCCCCTGGGCGAGGACGTAGATGCGGTCGGCGTGGCGGACGCCGGACATGCGGTGCGTGACCAGGACGACGGCCCGGTTCGGGGCGGCGAGGCGGCGGATGCGGTCGAAGGCTTCGATCTCGGCTTCGGGGTCGAGGGCGGAGGTGGGTTCGTCGACGATGAGGACGCTGTCCGCCCGCGATGTCGAGCTGCGCCAGTGGGTGCGGGCGAGACCCACCTTCTGCCATTCGCCGCCGGAGAGTTCGATGGCGCCGCGGAACACGCGGGCCAGCAGGCTCCGCAGCCCGTCGGGGAGTCTGGCGATGACCGGTCCGGCTCCGGCGTAGTCCACCGAGGGCTGCAGGTCCTGCGGTGCGGCCGCGTGGGCGGGGCGGCCGAGGCGGATGTTCATGGCCGCGGTCACGGGCCAGCGCTGGAAGTCCTGGGTGAGCAGGGAGACGCGTTCGAACACCTGGGAGCGGTCGAGGTCGCCGATGTCCGCCCCGCCCCAGCGTAAGGCGCCGGCCTGGGGCAGCAGCAGGCCTGACAGGATCTTCATCAGCGTGCTCTTGCCGGAACCGTTCTCACCGACCACGGCGGTGACCGAGCCCATCGGCAGGGTGAGGGACACCTGGTCCAGGGCGTCCGTGTCACGGTCGGGGTAGCGGTAGGTCACGCGGTCGAGGACGATCTCCCTGACCTGCTCGGGGACCGGATCGCCGCCCTCCGGGATGGTGCGCCGCGCTGCCTGCACCAGGAACCGGCCGTGATCGCGGACGTAGAGGGACTCCTCGTGCAGCTGGTTGATGTTCATCACCAGCGCGCCCAGGCTCGCCGACCC
Organism: Streptomyces sp. NPDC020490; assembly: GCF_044335305.1. Taxonomy (NCBI): domain Bacteria; kingdom Bacillati; phylum Actinomycetota; class Actinomycetes; order Kitasatosporales; family Streptomycetaceae; genus Streptomyces; species Streptomyces sp. NPDC020490. The sequence continues at coordinate 125,819 of NZ_JBIRUY010000011.1, forward strand.
GGTCCGAACCGCGATCACGGCGGTACCGGCGATGGCGAGGCTCATGTGCCCGGCCGTGATCAGCCAGAACATGGCCCCGTATGTCGCGGCCATGGCCAGGCCGGACAGCGCGGAGGCGACCCACTCGGTCAGGGCCTTGCTGGAGGCGAGGCGTTCCTGTTCGGACTCCGCGCTCTCGGCCATGCGCTCGTAGCGGCTGAGCAGGAAGGCGCCGACGCCGTGGAGGCGGACCTCCTGGGCGGCGCTGCGCTCGGTGAGCAGGTTGCCGATGAGCCGGCCGGCCCGCACGTGCTCGATCCAGCTCATCACCGACACGTACCGCTCCTGGGCCACGCGCATGGCGCCCCAGCCGCGCGGGGCGGCGATGAGGATCAGCATGGGCAGCAGGACCGGGTGGAGGACGGCGAGCACGCCGGCCGTGGTGACCAGGGAGATGAGGCCGTTCAGCGCGGCGACGCAGGCGCCGATCATGCGGCGGGCGGAGGCCGGACCGTACTGGGCGACGTCCACGAGCCGCCGGAAGTCGGGGTCGTCGATGGCTTCCAGCTCGACGCTCGTGGCGGCGGCCAGGTACTGGGTGGTGGCGATCCGCTCGACCATCGGCTCCAGACGCCCGGCGCGAGAGGTCGACCACGCGGAGAGGGCGGAGTTGACCACCCCGATGGCGGCGACGGCCAGCAGGCCGGGCAGCAGCGAGTGCAGCCGCTGGACGGCGTCGCCGCTCCCGCCGAGCAGGGCGTGCATGACGGCGTTGAGGGCGAGCAGGCCGACGGCCGCGGCGATGCCCTGGCCCAGCTCGCTGGCCGCCACCGCGAACAGTGCCCGCCGGTCGGCGCTCCACGCCAGGCGCAGGGTGGCGCCGACGAGGGACGGCATGGAGCGCAGCGCCGACATCATGGTCAGGTCCAGGCCGGCGTGCTCGTGGTGGGACCAGCCCATGTCATAGCGCAACGGTCCGCCGAACAGCTCCTGTTCGGCGTCGGAGACCCGTGGCTCGGCCATCTTCACCGGACCGAAGAACCTCTTCACCGGGCGCCTCCCGAAGTGGGCCAGTTCAGGGCCCGGTACGCCGGGCCGTGGGTGAGCATGCCGAGTCTGTTGCAGACCGCCGTCCGGCAGGATCGGTTCGTGGAAGTGTCACGCTTCCGGGGCGAGTTCTGCTCATGTCCGACCAGGCGTTCGGATGCGCTGTCCGGGCCGGCCGACAGGGTGCTGCGTGCGGACGGCCCGGTCCGCACGCTCGTGGAGCTGCGCCGCCGGTGCGACGGCCCAGGCGTTCCTCCCCGTCTGTCACGCTCGGTTACTATGCTCACTTCGGGCCGGAGGCCGGCCGCGGAAGGCAAGCCGAGTGAGCCGAGTGAGCCGAGTGAGCCGAGTGAGCCGAGTGAGCCGAGTGAGCCGAGTGAGCCGAAGGACACTGTGGGGGCCTGGGAGATGCTGAGAGAGGTCACCGCAACCCGTTACGTCGCGCCCCTGCACTCCGGCGGCTCCGTCCCCGCGATCGTCGAGGCCGACGACCTGGGCACCTACGTCGTGAAGTTCACCGGCTCCGCGCAGGGGCACAAGGCGCTGGTCGCCGAGGTGATCGTGGGGGAGCTGGCCCGCGCCCTCGGACTGCGCTTCCCCGAACTCGTGCTGGTCCACTTCGACCCGGCGATCGCCGGGCAGGAACCGCACCAGGAGGTGCGCGACCTGCACGCCGCCAGCCACGGGATCAACCTCGGCATGGACTTCCTGCCGGGCGCGCGGGACTTCACGCCCGAGGTCGCGAAGGTCTTCCCGGTCGATCCGCTGGAGGCGGGCCGGATCGTCTGGCTCGACGCGCTGACCACGAACGTGGACCGTACGGTCCACAGCTCCAACCTGATGCTGTGGCCCACGCTCGGCATCGCACCCCCGCGGCTGTGGCTGATCGACCACGGTGCCGCCCTGGTCTTCCACCACCGCTGGGACATCTCCGCCCCGGAGAAGGCGTACGACTTCCGGCACCACGCCCTCGGCCACTACGGCCCCGACACCCGGGCGGCCGACGCCGAGCTGGCACCGAAGGTGACGCCCGAGCTGCTGCGCGAGGTCACCGCGTGCGTGCCGGACGCCTGGCTGGCCCAGGAGGCGGGGTTCGCCGGCCCGGACCAGGTGCGCGAGGCGTACGCGGGCTACCTGCACGCGCGCGTGCGGGCCTCGGCGGCCTGGCTGCCCACCGACTTCCCCGGCCGGGAGGAGCTCGCCGCCGAAGAGGCCCGGCGCGCGGCACGCACCCAGCAGGGCCGCCCCGACTGGCTCAAGCGGGTGCCCGACCTGCACGGCAGGCCGGCGGCGGAACAGGACTGGTCGGTCCACCTGGGCTGAGGCGTCAGCCCGCGAGCTGTTCGTACGCCGGCAGGGTCAGGAACTCGGCGTAGTCCTCGTCCAGGGCGACCCTGAGCAGCAGGTCGTGGGCCTGCTGCCAGTGGCCGGACGCGAAGGCCTCCGCGCCGGTCTCGCGGCGGACGGCGTCGAGTTCCCCGGCGGCGATCTCGCGGACCAGTTCCGGCGTCGCCCTGGTGCCGTTCTCGAACTCGACGCCGGCGTTGATCCACTGCCAGATCTGGGAGCGGGAGATCTCCGCGGTGGCCGCGTCCTCCATGAGGTTGAAGATGGCGACCGCGCCGAACCCGCGCAGCCAGGCCTCGATGTAACGGATGCCCACCTGGACGGCGTTGACGAGACCGGCGTACGTCGGCCGGGCGTCCAGGGAGTCGACGGCGATCAGGTCGGCCGCCTCGACGTGGACGTCCTCGCGCAGGCGGTCCTTCTGGTTCGGCCGGTCGCCGAGCACCTTGTCGAAGCACTCCATGGCGATCGGCACCAGGTCGGGGTGGGCGACCCAGGAGCCGTCGAAGCCGTCGCCCGCCTCGCGGTCCTTGTCGGCCCGGACCTTCTCGAAGGCGACCTTGTTCACCTCGGGGTCCCGGCGGGACGGGATGAAGGCCGCCATGCCGCCGATCGCGTGCGCGCCGCGCTTGTGGCAGGTGCGGACCAGGAGTTCGGTGTACGCCCGCATGAACGGGGCCGTCATCGTCACCGCGCCCCGGTCCGGCAGGACGAACCGGGGCCCGCAGTCACGGAAGTTCTTGATCACGGAGAACAGGTAGTCCCAGCGGCCGGCGTTCAACCCGGAGGCGTGGTCGCGGAGTTCGTAGAGGATCTCCTCCATCTCGTACGCCGCCGTGATCGTCTCGATCAGGACGGTGGCGCGGACGGTGCCCTGCGGGATGCCGACGTAGTCCTGAGCGAAGACGAACACGTCGTTCCAGAGGCGGGCCTCCAGGTGCGACTCCGTCTTCGGGAGGTAGAAGTACGGGCCCTTGCCGAGGTCGAGCAGGCGCCGGGCGTTGTGGAAGAAGTAGAGGCCGAAGTCGACGAAGGCGCCGGGGACCTGGGTGCCGTCGGCGTCGACGAGGTGACGCTCGTCCAGGTGCCAGCCGCGCGGGCGCACGACCACCGTCGCCAGTTCCTCCTCCGGGCGCAGGGCGTACGACTTGCCGCTCGCCGGGTCGGTGAAGTCGATGCTGCGGGTGTACGCGTCGATCAGGTTGACCTGGCCGAGGACGACGTTCTCCCAGGTCGGGGCGGAGGCGTCCTCGAAGTCCGCGAGCCAGACCCGTGCGCCGGAGTTGAGGGCGTTGACCGTCATCTTGCGGTCGGTGGGGCCGGTGATCTCGACCCGGCGGTCGTCGAGGGCGGGGGGCGCCGGGGCCACCCGCCAGGAGTCGTCCGCGCGGATGGCGGCCGTCTCGGGGAGGAAGCCGAGGGTGGCGGTGCGGGCGATCTCGGCGCGGCGCTCGGCGCGGCGGGCGAGGAGTTCGTCACGCCGGGGCGTGAACCGGCGGTGCAGCTCGGCCACGAAGGTGAGCGCCGCGTCGGTGAGGACCTCCTCCTGCCGCGGCACGGGCTCGGCGTCGACTACGGCCAGCGGGGACGGCGCTGCTGCGGGCATGAGCTGTCACTCCTCGATAGGGCGCTGCTGGGCGCTTCTGCTGGATGGATACTAATTTCCTCATCGTGGAACCTCAATGACGTGCTGCCGGCGCCGGGAGTCCCGCGGCTACTCCAGGTGGGCCAGATCCCGCTGCGTGTCGATGTCGTACGGCCGCGCCACGTCCGCGCACTCGACGAGCGTGAGCGCCGCCTCGTGCGCCCTGAGGTAGGCGCGCGCCCCCCGGTCCCCGCTCGCGCTCGCGGTGACCCCCGCCCAGTGGGCGGCGCCGAGCAGGACGGGATGCCCGCGTACGCCGTCGTAGGCGGCCGACGCCAACGAGGTCTCGTCCCGGCAGGCCGCCAGCACGCGGCCCACCGCCTCCGGCCCGATGCCGGGCTGGTCGACGAGCGAGACGAGCGCCGCCCGGGCGCCCGTGCCGGCCAGCGAGCCGAGCCCGGCCCGCAGCGAACCGCCCATTCCCTCCTCCCAGCCGGGGTTGTCGACGAGCACGCAGCCGGTCAGCCGGGCCCGTGCCCGCACGTCGGCGGCCCGCGCCCCGAGCACCACATGGACGCGGGCGCAGCCGGCCGCGCGCAGCACGCCGGCCGCGTGCTCCACGAGCAGCCGCCCGCGGTGTTCGAGCAGCGCCTTCGGCCGCCCGCCGAGCCGGCGCCCGCCTCCCGCGGCGAGCAGCAGTCCGGCGACCTGGCCGTGGTTGTCGGTGTGGTCGGTCATGCGTCCTGCATACCTGACATCCCGGCGGGCGCCCGGTCTCCTGGGGCTGAATTTCAGCCCGCGCGGTGGCGCGCGGGGTCCCGGGTGGCGTTTACTTGCCCGCGTCCCCGGCGCTCGACCCGCGCACTGGGGCGCGGACCGAGTGGATCATGGCAGAACGGCGCACGGCGGCGCGCGGGGGCGCGCGAACGGCGTGTAAGGGCGCGCGAGTACGTGCGAGGGGGAGAACTGTGTTGCGGAGCATGGGGCAGAAGTCGGTGACCGGTAGCGGCGAGGATCCGAGAGTGACGGGACTGCGGGCCGCGGTGTCCCGGCTGCGTCGTGAACTCGCCGCGCACCCGGCCCAGGTCCCCGACCGGTGCATCGCCGACCAGGAACTGGCGGCGCTGGCCGCGATGACCCTCGACGGCGCGCCCGAGACCCCGCGGCTGCGCCGCTCGCTGCTCGTGATCGCCGGCGCGATCGGCTCGGTGAGCGCGCTCTCCGGCGCGCTGTCGCAGGTGCGCGACGCGGTGGACCTGTTCGGGGAGCCGACGCGCGGCTGAGCCCCCGCCAGCGGGCAGCCGGGCGGACCGGCCGGGTTCAGGCCGGCGTGCCGCCCGTGCTCGCCAGGGACTCCGACAGTTCCCGGGCCACCTGCTGCAGCACCGGCACGATCCGCTCCGTCGCCGTCTCCGTGACCCGGCCCGCCGGGCCGGAGATCGAGATGGCGGCGGCGGTGGGGGAGCCGGGGACCGGGACGGCCAGGCAGCGGACGCCGATCTCCTGCTCGTTGTCGTCCATGGCGTAGCCGAGGCGCCGTACCTCCCGCAGGGCGGCGAGGAAGCCGTCCGGCGTGGTGATCGTCCGGTCGGTCAGGGCCGGCATGCCGGTGCGGGCGAGCAGGGCGCGCACCTCGTCGTCCGGGACGGTGGCCAGCAGTGCCTTGCCGACGCCCGTGGAGTGCGGCAGGACGCGCCGGCCGACCTCGGTGAACATGCGCATCGAGTGCTTGGAGGGCGCCTGGGCGACGTAGACGACCTCGTCGCCGTCCAGCAGCGCCATGTTCGCCGTCTCGCCGGTCTCCTCGACCAGGCGGGCCAGGTGGGGCCGGGCCCAGGCGCCGAGCAGGCGGGAGGCGGACTCGCCCAGGCGGATCAGCCGGGGACCGAGCGCGTACCGGCGGTTGGTCTGCTGGCGGACGTACCCGCAGGCCACGAGCGTGCGCATCAGACGGTGGATGGTGGGCAGCGGCAGCCCGCTGCTCGCGGACAGCTCGCTCAGGCCGACCTCGCCGCCCGCGTCCGCCATCCGTTCGAGCAGGTCGAAGGCGCGCTCGAGGGACTGGACGCCGCCACCGGCCGGGGGCTTGGCGGAGCCGGTGGCGCTGGCGCTGGACGTCGGCACGGCGCGTTCCTTTCGGGACCGGCGGCAACCGGTCGGGACTGGCGGCAAGGGCAGCAGCGTACCCGCAGGCCCGCAGGCCCGCAGGCCCGCAGGCCCGCAGGCCCGCAGGCCCGCCGGTCGCCGTGCGGAGCCCGCGGGCGAAGGGCGCCCTTGACGACGCGGGTGCGGGGAGTGAAGACTCCTTCAACAGAACGTTGAATTCCGTTACGTGGAAGTAAACCCCGTTCCTCGGAAGCAACGCGTCAGACGGCAGAGAGGGGTCCGGGTTGTCCGACACAGAGCCCGACGCGGAGCTGGTGCTGCGCTCGACGCGCGTCATCACCCCGGCGGGGACCCGCGCCGCCTCGGTCGCGGTGGCGGCCGGCCGGATCACCGCCGTCCTGCCGTACGACGCGCCCGTCCCCGCCGGCGCCCGGCTCGAGGACATCGGCGACGACGCCCTGCTGCCCGGCCTGGTCGACACCCACGTGCACGTCAACGACCCCGGCCGCACCGAGTGGGAGGGCTTCTGGACCGCCACGCGCGCGGCGGCGGCCGGCGGCATCACCACCCTCGTCGACATGCCCCTCAACTCCCTCCCGCCGACCACCACGGTCGGCCATCTCCGCACCAAGCAGGCCGTCGCCGCCGACCAGGCACACGTCGACGTCGGCTTCTGGGGCGGCGCCCTGCCCGACAACCTCCAGGACCTGCGCCCACTGCACGAGGCCGGCGTCTTCGGCTTCAAGGCCTTCCTGTCGCCCTCGGGCGTCGAGGAGTTCCCGCCCCTCGACCGGCGGCAGCTCGCGCGGGCGATGGCCGAGATCGCCTCCTTCGACGGGCTGCTCATCGTGCACGCCGAGGACCCGCACCACCTGGACGCGGCCCCGCAGCACGGCGGCCCCCGGTACGCCGACTTCCTCGCCAGCCGCCCGCGCGACGCCGAGGACAGCGCCGTCGCCCACCTCGTCGAACAGGCCGAACGCCTCCACGCGCGCGTGCACGTCCTGCACCTGTCGTCCTCCGGCGCGCTGCCGCTGATCGCCGCGGCCAGGGCGAGGGGCGTCCGCGTCACCGTCGAGACCTGCCCCCACTACCTCACCCTGACCGCCGAGGAAGTCCCGGACGGCGCCAGCGAGTTCAAGTGCTGCCCGCCCATCCGGGAGTCGGCCAACCAGGACCTGCTGTGGCAGGCGCTCGCCGACGGGACCGTCGACTGCGTGGTCACCGACCACTCCCCGTCCACGGCCGACCTGAAGACCGACGACTTCGCCACCGCCTGGGGCGGCATCTCCGGCCTCCAGCTGAGCCTTCCCGCGGTGTGGACCGGGGCACGCGCGCGCGGGCACGGCCTCGAGGACGTCGTGCGCTGGATGTCCACGCGGACGGCGCGCCTGGCCGGCCTGGAGGCCCGCAAGGGCGCCATCGCGCCCGGCCGCGACGCCGACTTCGCGGTGCTCGCGCCCGACGAGACGTTCACCGTGGACCCGGCGGCCCTCCACCACCGCAACCGCGTGACGGCGTACGCGGGACGGACCCTGTACGGCGTGGTGAGGTCCACCTGGCTGCGCGGCGAGCGGATCGTGGCCGACGGGGAGTTCACCGCCCCGAAGGGCCGGCTGCTGACCCGCCCCCGCTGACCCGCGCGCCCCCGCCCCTCAGCGGCCGGCTCCGGAGAGGAACCGACTCCGGAGAGGAACCGGACCGACTCCGAAAGGAACCCCTGATCGACGTGACGGCGATTCCGAGCTTCACCGGCGACGCGCGCCCCTACGCCGGCGGTGACCCCTACGCGGACTACCGCACCGCCGACTTCCCCTTCACCCACCACGCCGACCTCGCCGACCGGCGACTCGGCGCGGGCGTCGTCGCCGCGAACGACGAGTTCTTCGCCGAGCGCGAGAACCTGCTGCTGCCCGGGCGCGCCGAGTTCGACCCCGGGCGCTTCGGGCACAAGGGCAAGACCATGGACGGCTGGGAGACGCGACGGCGGCGCGGTACGTCGGCCGGCCACCCGTGGCCGGCGGCGGACGACCACGACTGGGCGCTGGTGCGCCTCGGCGCGCCCGGCGTCGTGCGGGGCGTCGTCGTCGACACCGCCCACTTCCGCGGCAATCACCCGCAGGCGGTGTCGGTCGAGGGCACGTCGGCGCCGGGCCATCCGTCCCCGGCCGACCTCCTCGCCGACGACGTGAAGTGGACGACGCTGGTGCCGCGCACACCGGTCGGCGGCCACGCGGCGAACGGTTTCGCCGTCCACGTCGAACAGCGCGTCACCCACCTGCGCCTCAACCAGCACCCCGACGGCGGCATCGCGCGCCTGCGTGTGTACGGCGAGGTCGTGCCCGACCCGGCGTGGCTGGCCGCCCTCGGCACCTTCGACGTGGTCGCGCTGGTCAACGGCGGCCGGGTCGAGGACGCCTCCGACCTCTTCTACTCGCCCGCCGCCCACACCATCCACCCGGGCCGCTCCCGCAGGATGGACGACGGCTGGGAGACCCGCCGGCGCCGCGACCGGGGTCACGACTGGATCCGCTACCGTCTCGCCGCCCGGTCCGGCATCCGCGCGGTCGAGATCGACACGGCGTACCTGAAGGGCAACAGCGCCGGCTGGGCGTCGGTCTCCGTCAAGGACGGCGAGGACGGCGACTGGCGCGAGATCCTCCCGCGCACCCGCCTCCAGCCCGACACCGACCACCGCTTCGCCCTGCCGGAGCCCGCCGTCGGCACCCACGCGCGCGTGGACATCTACCCGGACGGCGGCATCTCCCGCCTGCGCCTGTTCGGCACCCTCACGGAAGACGGCGCGTCGGAACTGGCCGCACGCCACCGGGCGTCGGCCTCCGGCTGACGCCCGGTCCGCCGCCGGGCCCGGCGTCCCGGACCGGGCACAGGGCCGACCCGGCATCGGCGTGCCGAAGCGCTCGGCCGAGTCGAGCACTTCGTCGACGGGCGGGGCGCTGACACGTGCGCGTGGCGCATCGGTGTCGCCCCGGCCGCCGCCCGCCGGCCGCTGCCCGCTGCCCGCCGGCCGCCGCCCGCCTCCCGCAGCCCGCCGGCCGTCACGGCCGCGGCTCGTACCCGGTCCCGCCCCGTGGCGCGCGTCGAGCCTTCCGACCGGCCGCCGTGAGGCCCGCCGGTCCCGCCGACCGTCCGGATGGCCGTCCGGATGGCCGTCCCGACGGCCGATGTCCCTGAGGCCGTCACGCCCGCTGCCGCACCAGCCGTCACACCGGCCGTCACGGCCGCGGCCCGTGGCGCCCGGTCAGGCCGCGTGTCCTCCGTCCACGGACAGTTCGGTGCCGGTGATGTAAGCCGCGTCCGGGCCGGCGAGGTACGCGACCGCCGCAGCGATCTCGTCGGGGTCGCCGAAGCGGCCGAGCGCGGTCAGCGCCGTCTGGGGCGCGGCGTACGGTCCGTCGGCGGGGTTCATGTCGGTGTCCGTGGGGCCCGGGTGCACGATGTTCGCGGTGATCCCGCGGGACCCCAACTCCCGCGCCAGCGCCTTCGTCAGACCCGTCAGGGCCGACTTGCTCATCGTGTACAGCGTCGCGCCGGGCCCCGCCACACGCTGGGTCAGGCAGGTGCCGACGGTGATGATGCGGCCGCCCGCCGCCAGGTGCGCGGCCGCCGCCCGGCAGGCCAGGAACACCCCGCGCACGTTCACGGCGAGCACCCGGTCGACGTCCGCCGCGGTGAGCGTGTCGAGGGGGCCGAGGACGCCGATGCCGGCGTTGTTCACCAGCACGTCGAGCCCGCCCAGTTCCCCGGCCGCGCGCTCCACCGCCTCCGCCGCCTCCCGCGCGTCCGCGGCGTCCGCCCGGAGGGCCACCGCCCGCCGCCCGAGGCCCTCGACGCGCCGGACGACGTCCGCGGCCGCCTCCTTGCCGTCGACGTAGGTGACGGCCACGTCCGCGCCCTCCCGGGCCAGCCGCACCGCCGTCGCCGCGCCGATGCCGCGGCTGCCGCCGGTCACCAGGGCCACCTTGCCGGCCAGGGGAGACGCGGAGTGCGATGCGGGGTCGGGGGACGTGGTCAGGGGCTGCTGAGAAGTAGTCATGGACCCATCCCAGCGGCCGCCGCCCCCCCGGCGCTGGCGGCCTGCGGACACCGACCTCGGTTCCCGGGCGGGCCGAGCGATGAGTCGCGGGAGCCGGAGGTGTCTGAAGTGACGACGGAAGACCCCGCACACCGGAAAGCAGGCATCCGCCATGGGCAGGCTCGTCTCCACGATCTTCGTCACCCTCGACGGCGTCTACCAGGCCCGGGCGGCCCCGAGGAGGACACCCGCGACGGCTTCCGGCAGGGCGGCTGGAGCTTCACGTACGGCGACGACGACTTCGGCCGCTTCGTCAGTGACGTCTTCTCATGCGCCGGCGCGTTCCTGCCCGGCCGTGTCACCTACGACATCTTCGCCTCGTACTGGCCGAAGGCGACCGACCCCGCCGACCCGGTCGCCGGCAGGCTGAACGCCCTGCCGAAGTACGTCCCCTCCACCACTCTCACCGACCCCGGGTGGTCCGGCACCACCGTGCTCACCGGCGACCTCGCCGAGGAGGCGACGGCCCTGAAGGAACGCGTCGACGGCGAGCTCCAGGTGCACGGCAGCGGCGCCCTCGTCCGCTCCCTGCTCGGCCTCGGCCTCGTCGACACCCTCCATCTGGCGACCTTCCCGGTGGTGCTCGGCTCCGGGCGCCGCCTGTTCACGGAGGGCGCCGAGCCGACCGCGTTCACGTACACCGCGGGCCACGTCACCGCCGGCGGCGCGGGCAGTCGCCCGCGCCGCCGCGCGCCGCGTGCGACTGTCCGGGCGCGGGGCGACGGGGGCGGGCCGTCGGACCTCAGCAGCCGAAGTCGATGAGGTCGAACGTGGCGTAGTGGTCGGCGGTGTAGTAGTCCTCCTGGTACTCCTCGCCGGTGACGATGCGGCGTGCGCCGCGCGTGGAGGAGCCCGGGGTGATCACCGTGTACTCGTGGTAGTAGCCGGACGGCTGGCTGGGCAGGACGCCTTCGCGGTTCTGGAAGACGGTGCCGTCCTGCGAGTACGGGAAGGGGCCGTCCGACGCGATCAGGTCGAGCGTGTCGTAGGCCTGGGACGGCAGGTCGCTGTAACAGATGCTCCCGACGGAGGTGGCGGCGGCGTCCGCCGTGGTGGCGGAGACGGCGCCGCCCACGAGGAGGGCGGACAGGAGGGTGGCTGCGGCGCCGATCCGGGTGGCGCGTGGGGGGAAAATCATGGCCACATGATGACGCGCGTAGAAGGTGGCATGTCAATGACAACTTCGGCCGATTTCCCGCCGGAACACGTGCGTGACCGGCCGTTCACCTGAACGCCGACTCGACCCCGCCCGGGATTTCTGCCAGTGCCACCGGTCGGCGCTCCCGCCGGGACACTTCGCAGGCCTCGGCCACGCGCAGCGCCTGCAGCGCCTCGCGGCCGTCGCACGGGTTCGCCCGCTGGCCGAGCACCACGTCGACGAACGCGGCCAGTTCCGCCTCGTAGGCGGGGCCGAAGCGTTCCAGGAACCCGGGCCACGGCTTGTCCGCGGCCGGCGGCCCGGTCGGCTCGGTGGAGGCGATGGGCGTGCGGTCGTCCAGGCCGACGACGATCTGGTCGAGCTCCCCGGCCAGTTCCATGCGCACGTCGTACCCGGCGCCGTTCAGCCGGGTCGCGGTCGCCGTGGCGAGCGTGCCGTCGTCGAGGGTGAGCAGGGCGGCGCCGGTGTCGACGTCGCCCGCCGCGCGGAACATCGCGGGTCCGGCGTCCGACCCGGCCGCGTACACGTCGACGACCTCGCTCCCGGTCACCCAGCGCAGGGCGTCGAAGTCGTGGATGAGCGTGTCCCGGAACAGCCCGCCGGACAGCGGCAGCCACTCCGGTGGCGGCGGGGCCTGGTCGGAGGTGAGCGCCCGCACGGTGTGCAGCCGTCCCAGCCGGCCGGAGCCGACCGCCTCCCGCGCGCCCAGGTAACCGGTGTCGAAACGGCGCTGGAAGCCCATCTGCAGGATCGTCCCCGCGGCCTCCACCTCGGCGATCGCGTTCAGGGTGCCGGGCAGGTCGAGGGCGATGGGCTTCTCGCAGAACACCGGCAGCCCCGAGCGTGCCGCCCGGCCGATCAGTTCCGCGTGGGCCGACGTGGCCGTCGTGATCACCACGGCGTCCACGCCCCATCTGAAGATCTCGTCCACGCCCGGAGCCGCCGTCTCGCCGAGCCGGTACGCGAGCTCCTGGGCCCGTGCCGGATCCGTGTCCGTGAGGATCAGGGAGCCGACCTCGCGGTGACGGCTGAGCGTGTTCGCATGAATGGTGCCGATGCGGCCCGTACCGATGACCCCGATGCGCATGGAAACAAAAGTGCGACGCGAACACGGACACTGTCAATGCGTATGTCCGGACAATCGAACTACACGACTTCCCGTCAACAACGCACGGAGTTACGCTCGGCCCCGTGCCGAAACCACAAGAGGACCCGACCGTGTCGCTCGACCTGCGGGTGGACCGCAGCTCTCCGGTGCCGCTGTACTTCCAGCTGTCCCAGCAGCTCGAGGCGGCGATCGAACGCGGAGAGCTCACCCCGGGCAGCCTGCTGGGCAACGAGATCGAGCTGGCCGCGCGCCTGGGCCTGTCCCGGCCCACCGTCCGCCAGGCCATCCAGTCCCTCGTCGACAAGGGCCTTCTGGTGCGCCGCCGCGGCGTCGGCACCCAGGTGGTGCACAGCCAGGTCAAGCGCCCGCTGGAACTCAGCAGCCTCTACGACGACCTGGAGGCGGCCGGCCAGCGCCCCGCGACGAAGGTGCTGGTCAACACCGTGGTCCCGGCGACGGCGGAGGTCGCGGCCGCGCTCGGCGTGGCCGAGGGCAGCGACGTGCACCGGGTGGAGCGGCTGCGGCTCGCGCACGGGGAGCCGATGGCGTGCCTGTGCAACCACATCCCGCCCGGCCTGCTGGACCTGGACACCGCGCAGCTGGAGACGACCGGCCTGTACCGCATGATGCGCGCCGCAGGCATCACGCTGCACAGCGCCCGCCAGTCCATCGGCGCCCGCGCGGCCACCGCCGGCGAGGCCGAGCGGCTCGGCGAGACCGAGGGCGCCCCGCTGCTCACCATGCAGCGCACCACCTTCGACGACACCGGCCGCCCGGTGGAGTTCGGCAGCCACACCTACCGGCCGTCGCGCTACTCCTTCGAGTTCCAGCTGCTCGTACGGTCATGAGTCCCGCGCTGGTCGTATTGTCAGGACAAAGGCGCGGGTGACTCGTCCCCGCCTTTTCTCCCCGGCACGGCACGCAGAGTCACGGTGAGGCAGAATCGGGCCTTGATGAGCACCTACCGCGACTTCACCGCCCCCATAGGCTCCCGCCGCGCTCCGGTCCTGAGAACCGTGGGCACCCGGGAGCGCCGCTCGCACCTCACGGCGCCCCGCGTCCCGACGGTGGGCATCGACATCGGCGGCACGAAGGTCATGGCGGGCGTCGTCGACGCGGACGGCAACATCCTGGAGAAGGTCCGCACGGAGACGCCGGACAAGTCCAAGAGCCCCAGGGTCGTCGAGGACACCATCGTCGAGCTGGTCCTCGACCTGTCCGACCGGCACGACGTGCACGCCGTCGGCATCGGCGCGGCCGGCTGGGTCGACGCCGACCGCAACCGCGTCCTGTTCGCACCCCACCTGTCCTGGCGCAACGAACCCCTGCGCGACCGCATCGCGGGCCGCCTCGCGGTCCCCGTCCTGGTCGACAACGACGCCAACACCGCCGCCTGGGCCGAGTGGCGCTTCGGCGCCGGCCGCGGCGAGGACCACCTCGTCATGATCACGCTCGGCACCGGCATCGGCGGCGCGATCCTGGAGGACGGCCAGGTCAAGCGCGGCAAGTACGGGGTCGCCGGCGAGTTCGGCCACATGCAGGTCGTGCCCGGCGGCCACCGCTGCCCGTGCGGCAACCGCGGCTGCTGGGAGCAGTACAGCTCCGGCAACGCGCTGGTGCGCGAGGCGCGCGAGCTGGCCGCCGCCGACTCCCCGGTGGCCTACGGGATCATCGAGCACGTCAAGGGCAACATCTCCGACATCACCGGTCCGATGATCACCGAGCTGGCCCGCGAGGGCGACGCCATGTGCATCGAGCTGCTGCAGGACATCGGCCAGTGGCTCGGCGTCGGCATCGCCAACCTCGCCGCCGCCCTCGACCCCTCCTGCTTCGTCATCGGCGGCGGCGTGTCGGCCGCGGACGACCTGCTCATCGGCCCCGCGCGCGACGCCTTCAAGCGCCATCTCACCGGCCGCGGCTACCGCCCCGAGGCCCGCATCACCCGCGCCCAGCTCGGCCCCGAGGCGGGCATGGTCGGCGCCGCCGACCTGGCCCGCCTGGTCGCCCGCCGCTTCCGCCGCGCCAAGCGGCGCCGGGTGGAGCGCTACGAGCGCTACGAGCGGTACACGTCCTCCCGCCGTGAGGACACCGCATGACGGCCGCACTGCCGCGCCAGGCGGAGCCCACCGGCCGGCGCCCCGGGCACGCCGAGGACCGCCGCCACATGATCCGCCGCAGGACGCTCACCCTCCTCATCATCGTGCTGCTCATCGGCGTACCGGCCGGCTACCTGGTGATCTCGGCCAACCAGAGCCGCAACGCGGGCAAGGACAAGGAGGCGAAGTACTCGGCGACCGGCCTGACCAGGGGCTGGCCGTCCAAGGTGCAGCGCCGCCTCTACCAGGTGCCGATGCCGCACCCCTCCGGCAAGGTCGCCTACTACGAGACGAACAACTGGAAGACCAGCCGCCTCTACGTCCAGTTCCAGACGCCGAACGCCAACCTCGACGTCTTCCTGCGCGACATGGGCGTCGAACGGTCGGACCTGAAGCGGGGCGACATCACCATCGGCGCCCGCGACCAGAAGATCACCGGCTGGCGGTTCACCGGCGCCGGCCCCTGGTACGGCCTCGTCCACCGGCAGAAGGACCCCAAGCCGACCCAGGACGTCGTCGTCAGCCTCGCCGACCCGGACAACCCGTTCGTCTACGTCGTCTCCCGCACCGTCCCCTGACCCGGGCGGCGCCGGGGCCGTACGGGCCGCCGGGGCCGATTGTCAGACCCCGCCCGTAGAGTCGAAGACGTCTGATCCGACACGACGGGCGGGAGGTGACAGTCGTATGGGCGACACGGCCACGGTGGCCGGGCGCGCGGGGGAGCGGGTGCCGCTCCGGCTGGCGGCCGTCTACCTCCCCGCGCCCCTGCCCCGCGACGGGCGGATCGCCTTCTGGGACCCCGAGGGCGCACCGCTGCCCGCCGAGGACATTGAGGCCACCGAGGACACAGCGGACACCGAGCAGCTCACCGCCGTGACCGAGCTGACCGTCGTACGACAGCACGGCGCGGGCGTACGGCGCCGCACCGCGCCCGCTCTCGCGCTCCCCGTCGGTGAGGCGCTTCCGCTGCTCGCGCGCGCCCGCCGCGACCCGGCCGCCCACCCCGCCACCGCCTGCTGGGGCGCGGCCGCGCTGCACGCCCTGCGGCTCGTCGCCCGGGGCCGCCTGCTGCCCGGCCTGACGTCCGCCGGCCACGACGCCTGGCGGGCCGGCCCCCTCGACCCCGACGACATCGCGCACCTCAGGGCGATCGCCGCGGCCCTGCCGTACGAGGGACACGCCGTCCCGCTGCCCGGCTCCGGCCCGCTGCGGCTGCCCGAGCCGGAGGCGCTGATGCGCTCCTTCCTGGACGCCGTCGCCGACACGCTGCCCCGTACCCCCGCCGCGCCGCACGCCTCCGGCCGGCCCTTCGCCGACCGCCGCCCCCAGCACCTGCCCGGCGCCCACGAGTGGGCCGCCGAGGTCGCCGCCGGCATGGACGCGGGCGTACGCCTCTCGCTCCGCCTGGACCTGTCGGCGTACGAGCTGTTCGACGGCGGCGAGGGCGTGCGCACCGCGGGCGCGGCGGTCGTCCAGGTGCACAGCCTCGCCGACCCCACCCTCGTCGCCGACGCGGCGGCGCTGTGGGCGGGCGAGGCGGACGCGGCGTTCGGCCCACGCGCGCGCGTGGACGCCGCCCTCGCCGTGCGGCGGGCGGCCCGCGTCTGGGCCCCGCTCGACCGGCTCTGCGAGCAGGACGTGCCCGACGTCCTCGCCCTGTCCGACGAGGAACTGGGCGACCTGCTCGGCGTGGCGGGCGCCCGGCTCGCGGCCGCCGGGGTCGCCGTGCACTGGCCCCGGGACCTGGCGCGGGACCTCACCGCGGCCGCGGTGGTCCGCCCCGCCCCGGGCTCCGCCACCGACGGCACCGGCTTCTTCGAGAGCGAGGAACTGCTCCAGTTCCGCTGGCAGTTGGCGCTCGGCGGCGATCCGCTGAGCGAGGCCGAGATGGACGCCCTCGCCGAGGCCCACCGCCCGGTCGTCCGGCTGCGCGACCGCTGGGTGCTCGTCGACCCGGCGCTGGTCCGCAAGGCCCGCAAACGCGAACTGGGCCTGCTGGACCCGGTCGACGCGCTGTCCGCCGCCCTCACCGGCAGCGCCGAGGTCGACGGCGAGACGGTGGAGGCCGTACCGGTCGGCGCCCTGGCCGCCCTGCGCGACCGCCTGACGGCCGGGCTGCGTCCCGCCGAACCGCCGCCGGGCCTGCACGCCACCCTGCGCGACTACCAACTCCGGGGCCTGGCCTGGCTGGACCTCATGACCTCCCTCGGCCTCGGCGGCTGCCTCGCCGACGACATGGGCCTCGGGAAGACGATCACCGTCATCGCCCTGCACCTCGAACGGGCCCGCACCGAACCGACCCTGGTGGTCTGCCCGGCCTCCCTGCTCGGCAACTGGCAGCGCGAGATCACCCGGTTCGCGCCCGGTGTCCCGGTCCGCCGCTTCCACGGCCCCGACCGCAGCCTGGAGGACCTGTCCGGCGGTTTCGTCCTCACCACGTACGGCACGATGCGCACCGCTGCGCCGCTGCTGGCCGGGCAGCGCTGGGGCATGGTCGTCGCGGACGAGGCGCAGCACGTCAAGAACCCCTACTCGGCCACCGCGAAGGCGCTGCGGCTGATCCCGTCCACGGCCCGCGTCGCCCTGACCGGCACGCCGGTCGAGAACAACCTGTCCGAGCTGTGGGCGCTGCTCGACTGGACGACGCCGGGGCTCCTCGGCCCCCTGAAGTCCTTCCGCGCCCGGCACGCCCGCGCGGTGGAGAACGGCGAGGACGAGGAGGCGGTGGCCCGCCTCTCCCGCCTGGTGCGCCCCTTCCTGCTGCGCCGCAAGAAGTCCGACCCCGGCATCGTGCCCGAACTGCCGCCCAAGACGGAGACGGACCGCCCGGTGCCGCTCACCCGCGAACAGGCGGCCCTGTACGAGGCGGTGGTGCGGGAGTCCCTGCTGGCCATCGAGACCGCCGAGGGCATCGCGCGCCGGGGCCTGGTGCTGAAGCTGCTGGGGGCGCTGAAGCAGATCTGCGACCATCCCGCCCTGTACCTGAAGGAGACGGCGGCGCAGGCGCACGGCGAACGCCTGGTCGCCCGCTCCGGGAAGCTGGCCCTCCTCGACGAACTGCTGGACACGCTGCTCGCGGAGGACGGTTCGGCACTGGTCTTCACCCAGTACGTCGGCATGGCCCGCCTGATCATGTCGCACCTCGCCTCCCGCGCGGTCCCGGCCGACTTCCTGCACGGCGGCACGCCGGTCGCGGAGCGCGAGCGCATGGTGGACCGCTTCCAGAGCGGGGCGACCCCCGTCCTGGTGCTGTCGCTGAAGGCCGCGGGCACCGGCCTCAACCTCACCCGCGCCGGTCACGTCATCCACTTCGACCGTTGGTGGAACCCGGCCGTCGAGGAACAGGCCACCGACCGCGCCTACCGCATCGGACAGACCCAGCCGGTCCAGGTCCACCGCCTGATCACCGAGGGCACGGTCGAGGACCGCATCGCCGAGATGCTTCAGGCCAAGCGCGCCCTGGCCGACGCGATCCTCGGCTCCGGCGAGTCGGCGCTCACGGAACTGACGGACCGTGAACTGTCCGACCTGGTGTCCCTGCGGAGGCCGTCATGACCCCCGGCCCGGCCGACGAGGCCCGCCGCGCCCTGCGACAGGCACGGGAACGCCGGGCGGGCGACTCCGACGCGGAGGACACGCCGGTGGAGGCCGCCGAGGGGGCCGCGGGCCGGGCGTCGGAGGTTGAGGGGACCCGGGGAGGGACGCCGCCGACGGAGGACGCCGACGGCCGGTCACCGGGGCCCGGGACATCCGCGCCCGAGCCGCGGCGACCGGCCGACGCCGCCCGCGCGGCGCTGCGGCAGGCGGTCTCCGCCCGGCGTGTCCTGGAAAGCGCCACCGCCGGAGAGATCGCGGAGGCGCAGGCGGCCGACCCGACGCCGACTGGCGCGGCCGGCGGGACACCGCCGGAGGTGACTTCGGCAGAGGGGCGCTCCGTCGACTCGCCCGGCACCGAAGCGGGTTCGCTCGCCGACGGGGGAGCGAGCCGGACCGGTGGCGGGGCGGCAGACCCGGCGGGTGACCGGAAGGCGGGCCGGAGCGCCCGGGACGCCGAGTCCGCCCCCGGCGTCCGCCCCAGTCCGCCCGGAGAAGCTGGGACGCGCGGACCACGTCCCGCGGACATCGCGCGCGAGGCGTTGCGCGCGGCGTTGCGGCAGAGGCAGACGGACGCCGACCGCACGGACGCCGGCCGTCGTAGCGATGACCGTACGGACTCGGACGCCGAGCCGGGGCACGCCGACCGAGTCGATGCGGACCGCCGGATCTCGGATCCCCGCGGCCCGGAGCACCGCGGCCCCGAGCACCGGAACGCCGGGCCCGCCCGTGACTCCCGTCGTCCGTCGGCACGCGCGGCCGGTGGGCCGCAGGCCCGTAGCGTGGGGGAGTTGCTCGCCGGAGCCTTCGGCATGCCTCGCGAGGACGCGACGACCCGGCCGAAGGAAGCCCCCGCCGACAGCGGCCCCGCCCACAGCGGTCACGGCGACGACAGTCACGGCGGCGGTGAGGACGGCGCCGTCCCGGCGTCCCCCGCGGTCCCCACCGTTCCCCGGTCCATGGCCGCCCCCTCCCGCGACGGCGACCTTCGTCGTACCTTCGCCGCCTTCCCGCCCCGCTCGTCGGGCGGTGACGCGCGCTTCGCCGAAACCTGGTGGGGCAACGCCTGGGTGACGGCGTTGGAGGAAGGCGCGCTGGACGCAAAGCGGCTGGCGCGCGGCCGGGGGTACGCCGAGCAGGGCCACGTGGACGCCATCACGGTGACTCCCGGCCTCGTCCTCGCCTACGTCCAGGGCAGCCGCCCGCGCCCCTACCGCGTGCAGGTGCGGCTGCGCACGCTGGACGACGCCGACTGGGACCGGTTCCTGGACGCCGCCGTCGAGCGGCCCGGGCACATCGCCGCGCTGCTGGACAAGGAGTTGCCGCACTCCCTCGCCGAATGCGGAGTGCCGCTGCTGCCGGGCCCAGGCGACCTGGAGCCGCACTGCAGCTGCCCCGATCACGGGCACCCGTGCAAGCACGCCGCGGCCCTGTGCTACCAGACGGCCCGGCTGCTCGACGCCGACCCCTTCGTGCTGCTCCTGCTGCGCGGCCGCGGCGAACGCGAGCTGCTCGACTCCCTCTCCCGCCTCAGCGCCGCGCGCGCGGCCCGCGCCGCCCGGGACCGGGAACCGGCACCGCTGCCCGGCGTACGGGCCACCGACGCCGTCGCCCGGCGACAACTCCCGCCGCTGCCGCCGCCGTTGCCCGTGCCGCCGCATCCCGGGCAGCCGCCGGTCTACCCGGCGGCGCCGGGAGGGCCGGACCCCTTCGCGCTGGACCAGCTGGCGACCGATGCCGCCGCCCGCGCGCACGCCCTGCTCGCCACCGGCCACGACCCGGTGGCCGAGCTGACGCTCTGGCAGGACGCGGTCCGGCTCGCCGCCGCCCGCCCCGGCTCGGGCCTCACCGTGGCCACCCGCGCGCTGTACTCCTCGCTCGCCACGGCCGCCGGGCGCACCCCGGCGGAGTTGGCGCGCGCCGTGGCCGCCTGGCGGCAGGGCGGCCCGGAGGGGCTGGCCGTCCTGGAGGAACCCTGGGATCCGCCGGCCGGCCGCTTCGACCGTGCCCGCCCGCTGCTCCTCGCCGCCGACCTGCCGGCGTTCCGGCCCTGGCACAACCGCCTCACGCACCCGCGCGGCCACGTCCAGCTCCGCCTGGGCCGGGACGGGCTGTGGTACGCGTACGAGTCGGAGCCCGGCCACGACGACTGGTGGCCCCGCGGCACCCCCGACCCGGACCCGGTGGGCGCACTGACGGGCCTCGGCGCGTCAAGCGAAGTGTGAGAACGCCGGACCCCGGCAGGCGGGACGAGCACCGCGACACCTCCCAGAGCCGAAATCGCGATTCCCGGGTCCCGGCCTCTGGCCCCCGGCTTCCGGGCTCCGGGCTCCGGGTTCCGGGCACGGCCGTCGGCTCTCCCCGCCGCCCGCCGCCCGCCGCCCGCCGCCCGGCGCATCGCCGGAGCCGGAAACGCGCAGGGCACCGGCCGTGGTGGTCGGTGCCCTGCCGCCCGCCCCGCCCGCCCCGCCCGCCCCGGCGGCGTGCGGCGGCGTGCGGCGAGGTGCGGTGGCGTGCAGAGAGGCTTCGGACACGCGGCCGGATGCCTGGCGGGTCAGCGGGTGAGGGCGGTTTGCTGCCTGCCGTTGCCTTCGGGTGCGGCGGTGGGAATCTCCTCGTGCTCGCCGGTGCGGTGCTTGTGGGTTCCGATCATGCCGACGGCGGTCAGCAGCGCGGCGATCGCGGCAGCCACACCGCACACCAGGTACGCGGTGCTGAAGCCGCTGCCCAGGGCCTCGAGGGCCACCCCGTGCGCCGCGGAGCCGGGGACGCCGGCCGGCAGGCTGTTCACGGCGATGGGGCCTCCGGCCTCGGCGATCTGGCGTGCCGCCGCCTCCTGGGCGGGCGGCAGGTGCGCCCCGGGCAGGTTGGAGGCGAACGCCGACCCGGCGTTGCTCAGGGCGACCGCGCCGACGACCACGGGGCCGAGGGCGAAGCCGAGGTCCCGCAGCATGTTGGTGGTGGCGCTCGCCATGCCCGCCAGGTTCAGGGGCACGCTGTTGAGCGCCACGGCCGTCACCGAGCTGACGGTCAGGGCGAAGCCGATGCCGATCAGCAGGGCGGGCGCGACGAACGCCCCGAGGTCCGGGTCGGTGACGTCCAGCCGGGTGCACAGCAGGGAGCCGACCGCCATCAGGACGAAACCGCTGGTCAGCAGCCAGGACGGGGCGACCCGGTGGAGCAGGCGCGAGACGATCGGGATGAGCAGGAAGGTGGGTCCCTGCAGGAGCAGGAAGGGGATCGCGACGCGGATCGGGTCCTGGTGCTGCACCGGACCCAGCCACATGCTGGTGGCGAAGCAGGCGCCGAGGAAGGCGAGCATGCCGATGACCGCGACGACGGACGACACCGCGAAGGCCCGGTTGCGGAACAGCTTCAGGTCGAAGATCGGCGACTCGGCCCCCAGTTCCACGACGACGAACCCGGCGAGGAAGCAGATGCCGATGGCGAAGGCGAGCAGGACGGGAAGCGTGGTCCAGCCCGACTCGGGCCCCTCGACCGCGCCGAACAGGACCAGGGTGAGACCGATGGCGAAGGCGATCTGACCGGGCACGTCGAGCTTGCGGCCCTCGGGCGCCTTCGACTCCGTGGCCAGCACCAGGGTGAGCACCGTGCTGACCAGGGCGAGCCCGACGAGGACCCAGAAGGAACCGCGCCACGACCCGATCTTGGCGAACATGCCGCCGAGCAACGGCGAGACGGCCGCGCCCGCGGACAGGAAGCCGCTCCAGACGGCCACGGAGTGCGCCCGTGCCCGCATGGTGCGGGTGACGGCGGTGATCGCGGTGAGTGAGCCGGGGAACATGGCGCCGGCGCCGAGTCCGTTCAGGGCGGCGCCGATCCACAGCACCTGGACGGTGGGGGCGAGCGCGGCCACGCTGCTGCCCGCGGCGACCAGGAGCGTGCCGGCCACGACCAGCCGTCGCCGGCCGAACAGGTCGCCGAGGACGCCGAAGGTGAACTCGAAGCAGACCACGGCGATCATGAACGCCGCGGTGATCCAGGTGAGCTGGGATCCGTGGGTGTGCAGGTCCTCCTGGAAGAGCCCGTTGAGCGAGGCCGGCAGCGCGTTCGCGACCTGGGCCACGAAGACCGCGCTGCAGGCGGCAGCCAGTGTTCCCGCGTAGCCCGGCGTCCGGGCGGCCCCCGCGGTTGGGCCCTGGGACGTCGTCGTCCCGTTGTTGAGCGTCATTGCTGTTTTTCTCCCTGGCTGGGGAAGGCGGGCGTCCCACAGGGGGAGCCTCGAGCGTGTGGAACGGTTCGGCTCCGCGTGCGTGGTGGGGGAGGCAGGGCACGACGCGAGTCCGGCGCGATGCCGTGGAGAATGACACTCGCTTTACGTCGCGTCAATGATTTGTTCGTAATCTAAGCCGAACAAGCATCATGTAAAGAGAGCCTGCTCCGGCGTCGCTCCGGCGTCGCTCCGGCGTCGCTCCGGCGTCGCTCCGGCGTCGCTCCTGCGTCCGCTCCGGTGCCCGCTCGGCGACAGGGCCAGGTCAGCAAGGGGGGAAGCGGGGGAAGTCGGGTCAGAGGGGTGAGGTGGAGTGCTCGGCCAGGTCCTTCTCCAGGGCGTGCGCCGTGGCGGCCAGAGTCGCGGCCAGCGACTGGAGGCGGTGGGGGTCGTAGCGCACGCTGGGCATGGACACCGACAGGCCGGCCACCGCGGTGCCGTCCCGGTCGCGCACCGGCACGCCGACGGCGACGAGGCCGCGCTCGGAGCGCTCCTTGTTCACCGCGAACCCGTTGCGGCGCAGGCGCCTCAGCTCGGTGCGCAGCCGGCCGAGGTCAGGACGGTCGGCCGGACGGTCGCGGTAGCGCTCGGGGGCGTAGACCTCCTCAAGCTCCGCGTCGGTCAGGTCGGCGAGCAGGAGCAGTCCCGCCGTAGTGCGGTGGGCCGGGAACACCATGCCCTCCCGGGAACCGACCCGCAGCGCCTGCCGGCACTCGACGCTGGCGATGAACCGGGCCGTGTCCCCGGTGCGCACGGTCAGGTTCGTCGTCTCGTCCAGCAGGTCGACGACCCGGTGCAGGTGGGGCAGCGCCGCGGCGCGCAGCCGCGACACGAGCGACTGGCTGTGCGCGGCCAGTTCCAGCACCGGCCCCGCCCGGTAGACGCGGTCCTCGTCCTGAACGGCGAAGTCCCGGTAGACGAGCATCGCCAGCACCCGGTGGGCCGTCGACCGGGCCACGCCCAGCCGCTCGGCGATCTGCGACACCGTCGCGCCGCCCTCCATCTGCAGGATGGTCGCCGCCCGCAGCGCGTGGTCCACGCTGGCGATGGGATACGGCGGCGGCGTCTTGAGCGGCTTGTCCATCGTTGGTCCTCCAGGTCGCCGGGCTTGCTGGATTC
This sequence comes from Streptomyces sp. NPDC020490, assembly GCF_044335305.1. Classification (NCBI taxonomy): domain Bacteria; kingdom Bacillati; phylum Actinomycetota; class Actinomycetes; order Kitasatosporales; family Streptomycetaceae; genus Streptomyces; species Streptomyces sp. NPDC020490. Next base: position 149,286 of record NZ_JBIRUY010000011.1, read on the forward strand.
CGGCTGAATTCTGCTCTCCAGAATCTGTCTGTTCTCCTGAAGGACAGGATGCACCCTGCGGAGTGTGACTCAGTCCTCCATCGCCCAAGACAACGCAACGGGTTCCCCGGTCCGGCTCCAGGCCGTCACCGCCGAGGGGCAGCCCGAGGTCACCCCGGCGCTCGAAGAGCTGTACCGGGGCTTCGAGAGCGAGTTGCTCGTACCGCTGTGGACCGAGATCGGCGACCTCATGCCGGCCCACCCGCGCTCCCGCGCCGTGCCGCACCTGTGGCGCTGGCAGCGGCTGCGGGAACTGGCCGCCCAGGCCGGCGACCTGGTCCCCGTCGGCCGCGGCGGTGAGCGCCGGGCCATCGCGCTGGCCAACCCCTCCCTCGGCGGCAGGCCCTTCGCCACCCCGACGCTGTGGGCGGCGATCCAGTACCTGATGCCCGGCGAGGACGCCCCCGAGCACCGCCACACCCAGCACGCCTTCCGCTTCGTCGTCGAGGGCGAGGGCGTGTGGACGGTCGTCGGACGCGACCCGGTGGCCATGCGGCGCGGCGACTTCCTCCCGCAGGCGGGCTGGAACTGGCACGCCCACCACAACGCCACCGCCGAGCCGATGGCCTGGATCGACGGACTGGACATCCCCTTCCAGTACGCCACCGAGACCCAGTTCTTCGAGTTCGGCCGGGACGAGATCACCGACGCGGAACGGATCACCCCCGAGCGTTCCCGCTCCGAGCGCCTGTGGGGCCACCCCGGCCTGCGCCCGCTCTCCGTGGGCGCCACCGCTCCCGGCTCGCCGCTGCTGGCCTACCGCTGGGAGCACACCGACCGCGCCCTGGCCGACCAGCTCGCCCTGGAGGCCGAGGGCTTCGCCGGCACCGTCGAGCCCGGTCACGCGGCCGTCCGCTTCACCGACCCGGCCACCGGCGCCGACGTGCTGCCCACCATCCGCGCCGAGATGCACCGGATCGCCCGCGGCGCCGAGACCGCGCCGGTGCGCGGGACCGGCTCGTCGGTCTACCAGGTCTTCGACGGCTCCGGCACCGTCACCGTCGGCGACACCTCCTGGTCGGTCACCCGCGGCGACCTGTTCGTCGTGCCGTCCTGGCAGCCGCTCTCCGTGCGCTCCGAGGCCGGCGCCACCGACTCCGACTCCGGCGCGCTGGACCTGTTCCGGTTCAGCGACGCCCCGATCTTCGAGGCCCTCCGGCTCGACCGCACCCACGTGGAAGGAACCACCCGATGAAGCTCGCCACCCTCCGCACCGGCGGCACCACCCGGGCCGTCCGGCTCGACGGCGACACCCTGGTCGACCTCGGCGTCCCGGACCTGGGCGCCCTGCTCGCCCAGGAGGGCTGGGCCGAGCACGCCGGCACGGCGACCGGACAGACGTACGACCTGGCCGGCGCCGACTTCGCGCCGCTGGTCCCGCAGCCGTCGAAGATCGTGTGCGTCGGCCTGAACTACCGCAACCACATCCAGGAGATGGGCCGCGACCTGCCCGAACACCCCACCCTCTTCGCCAAGTTCGCCGACTCGCTGATCGGCGCGGGCGACGACATCGTGCGCCCCGAGGAGACCGGGCAGTTCGACTGGGAGGTCGAGCTCGCCGTCGTCGTCGGAGCGCCGGTGCGCCGGGCCCGGGGCGAGCAGGCCGAGCGCGCCATCGCGGGCTTCACCGTGCTGAACGACATCACCTGCCGCGACTGGCAGTTCCGCACCCGCGAGTGGCTGCAGGGCAAGGTGTGGGACTCCACCACGCCCGTCGGCCCGTACCTCGTCACCCCCGACGAGCTGCCGGGCGGGGTCCGCCCGTCGCTGGACGTGCGCCTGCTCGTCGACGGCGAGGTCATGCAGTCCGACACCACCGGCGACCTGCTCTTCGACCCGGTCACCCTGGTCGAGTACGTCTCCACCGTCGTCCGCCTCAACCCCGGCGACATCATCGCCACCGGCACCCCCGGCGGCGTCGGCCACGCCCGCAGGCCCGAGCGCTACCTCCTCGGCGGCGAGACCGTCGTCGCCGAGATCGACGGCATCGGCCGCCTGGAGAACCGGGTCGTCAAGGAGAACGCCTCCTGATGTCCCGGACCTTCGACGACGCCCGCCGCTGGGCCCGGCTCGGCACCGAGCTGGTGATCAAGGCCGCCGCCGGACTGGACGACGACGCCTTCGCCGCGCCGAGCGCCCTGCCCGGCTGGAGCCGGGCGCACGTGGCGGCGCACGTCGCCGCCAACGCCGAGGCGCTGTCCAACCTGGTGCACTGGGCCGCCACCGGCGAACCCACACCGATGTACGCCTCGGCCGAGGAACGCGCCGCCGGCATCGAACGGGGCCGCGCCCTGCCGGCCGCCGAGCTGGCCGCGTGGCTGCACGACTCCGCGGACAGGCTGGAGAAGAGGATGGCGGCCCTCGACGAGGAGCGGTGGCGCGCGCAGGTCGTCACCGCGCAGGGCCGGACCGTGCCGGCCACCGAGGTGCCCTGGCTGCGCTCCCGCGAGGTGTGCGTGCACGCCGTCGACCTGGCGGACGGCGTGACCTTCGCCGACCTGCCGGACGACTTCCTCACCGCTCTGTGCGACGACGTCGTCGCCAAGCGCGCCGCGGCCCCCGGCCCGGCCGTGACCCTGCGCGCCCCGGCCACCGGAGCCGCGTGGGACCTGCCGGGCGCCGGCGAAGCCGTCCCGGTCACCGGGGAGCTGCACGCCATCGCGGCCTACCTGACCGGGCGGGACGCCGGCCCGCTCACCGCGGACGGGACGCCCGCCCCCGCGCTGGGCGCCTGGCTCTGACCCGGGGCCCGCCCGCCCCGCGACCGAAGGAACAGATCATGAAACCCCAATCCACCCCCGCCGGGCGGCCCGACGTCCTCGTGGTCGGCGGCGGCATCGGCGGCCTCAGCTCCGCCTTCGCCCTGGCCCGCCGGGGACTGCGCGTGCGCGTCCTCGAACGGGCCCCGCAGTTCGGCGAGGTGGGCGCCGGCCTGCAGATCGGCCCCAACTGCACCCGCATCCTCGACCAGTACGGCCTGCTCGACGAGGCCAAGGAACTCGGCGTCGTCCCCGAGAACATGGTCATGCGCGACGCGCTCGACTCCCGGGAACTGACCCGGCTCGACCTGCGCGACCTCGAACGCCGCTACGGCTTCCCGTACATGGTCATCCACCGCAGCGACCTGCACGGCATCTTCCTGCGCGCCTGCGAGCGCGCGGGCGTCGAGCTGCTGACCGACCAGACGGTCATCGGCTACGAGAACACCGGGGACGGCGCCCGGGTCCTCCTCGAGAACGGCCGCGTCGAGGCCGCCGAACTGGTCATCGCGGCCGACGGACTGCACTCCGTGGCCCGCCGCCTGCTGGTCGGCGACGACGTGGTCAGCTCCAACTACGTCGCCTACCGCGCCGCCGTCCCGATCGAGCAGGTCCGGGACAACGGCGTCGCCGAGAAGGACGTCACCGTCTACATCGGCCCCCGCTGCCACTTCGTCCAGTACGCCCTGCGCGGCGGCGACATGTTCAACCAGGTCGCCGTGTTCGAGTCGCCCAAGGCCCTGGCCGGCCAGGACGACTGGGGCACGCCCGACGAACTGGACGCGGCCTTCGAGGCGACCTGCGACACCGTGCGCAAGGGCATCCCGCTGATGTGGCGGGACCGCTGGTGGCGGATGTTCGACCGCGACCCCATCGAGACCTGGGTGCACGGGCGCATCGCCCTGCTCGGCGACGCCGCCCACCCGCCGCTGCAGTACATGGCGCAGGGCGCGATCATGGCGATCGAGGACGGCTGGGTGCTCGCCGAGCACTACGCCCGGCTGACCGGGGCCGCCGAAGCGGGCGCCCGGCCCGACTGGGACGCCGCGCTGGTGGCGTACGAGGCGGTCCGGGTGGAGCACTGCCGCCGGGTGCAGAGCACGGGCCGGGTCTGGGGCGAGCTGTGGCACCTCGACGGCACGCCACGGCTGCAGCGCAACGCGATCATGCGGGCGCGGGACACCTACGACTACTCCTTCACCGACTGGGTCTACGGCCCGACCGCGCTGACGCCGGACGAGGAGCCCCCCATGTTCACGCCGATCCCGCTGTCCTCGGCGGTCGTCGACGACCCGGAGGGCGCACCGCTGACGGCGACGGGGAGCGGCGCGTCCTGAGCGGCGCCTCCCCTCCCGGCCGGATGCGCGCACCCGCCAACCCGGCCGCGCGCATCCCCGCCCCGGCCGGCCGCGCTCCCCGCGTGGCCGGCCGGGGCGGGGGCCGTCGGGCGGCGCTACGGCGCAGGCGGCCGTGTGGTCGCCACCGGTCCCCGAGGATATATTTGGCAAAACGGGAATTCCCGATATGTGATGCCGAATTCCCTGTATGTGCCGTTGCATCGCGCCGCATCCGGATTCCGGCCGCACGGTCGGAATTCCCGAGGGGCTGGGAGTGCGATATGGGCATCATGCCCCTTCCCCCGAGACGGGGTCTGTTCGTCCCAGGAGTGCGTGGCTCCCTTCCGTCGTACCGTTCCGTTCGGCGTGCACGCCGGCGGAGGCCGGGGGGCGGCGGGCGCACGGCGGCCCTCTTCGCACTCGCGGCCGGGATGTACGCGGCCGTCTTGGCGGCGGTGCTCACCCGGTCGCCCCTGCTGGAGTTCGACTGGCGCGTGGCCATGTGGCGGCCGTACCGGCAATGGCCGCAGCCGGCCGGGCTGCTGGGCGTCCTCGTCGTCGCGGGGCAGCGAGGTCCGACGGCGACCGTGGCGGCGGCGTGGCTGGGGTGGGGCTTCCGGCGCAGCCGGGACCCGCGCCCGCTGCTGGTCCTCCTGGCCGCGCTGGTGCTGCTCAATGTGAGCGTCGGCGCGGTCAAACTCGGCACCGGGCGCGTGGGGCCCGACTACGCGCACGCCTTCGGATCCCCCGAGTTCTTCCGGGGCGGCGACATGTTCCCGTCCGGGCACACGGCCAACAGCGTCGTCGTGTGGGGGACGCTGGCCCACCTCGCCCCGCGCCGCCGCAGAGCGGCGGGGGCGCTGGCCGCGCTGGCCGCCCTCGCGGTCGGGCTGACCACCGTCTACCAGGGCTACCACTGGTTCAGCGACGCCCTGGGCGGCTGGATCGCCGGCGCGCTGGTGCTGCTGGCGCTGCCGCTCTGCGAGCGCTTCGCCGAGCGTCTGACCGTATGGGCCGGCAGGCTCCGCGAGCGGCCGCGGCCCGCTCCCGTGCCGTGGCCGGCCCCCGTGGCGGCCGTGGCCGGCGGGGCGCCGAGGGCCTGCGGGCGCGCGGCGCTGTGCCGGGCCGCGCCGTCTTCCGCGGGCGCGGCGCTCGCCTCGCATCCCCGGGTGTGGAATGAGCGCGGGCCGCCGCGGGTTCCCGGTATGTCCTAAAAATCCGTTCATGTTCCCTGTTGGCTGGGAAGTGGAGGGAAAGCAGGGACGATGCCGGCCGTGTCGGCCGCGGGCACGTACCGCGCAGCAGTCGTGGTGGCGCCTCGAGCCGGTGCTCGACAACGGAGATCATCAGTGGCAGTGCATGTTCTGATCGCGGAGGACCATGCGGTGGTCCGGCAGGGCTTGCGGGACTTCCTGAGCCTTGACGGTGACATCGCGGTGGCCGGTGAGACGACCAATGGCCGGGAGGCTGTTCGCCTGGCCCGGGAGCTGAGCCCGGACGTGGTGCTGATGGACCTGATGCTGCCCGTCATGGACGGCATCGAGGCCACGGAGCAGATCCGCGAGGAACTGCCCGAGGTCAGGGTCGTGGCGCTGACGAGCGCGCTCGACGGGGGCATCGTGATGGCGGCGGTGCGGGCGGGCGCGACGGGTTTCCTGCTGAAGAACGCGGAGGCCGACGAACTGCGGCACGCGGTGAAGGCCGCGGCGGCGGGCAAGACGTACGTCTCCAGCGCGGCGGTCGCCCGCCTGGTGGACCAGGTCAACGGCGCGGGCGGGCCGGAGCGTCTCACCGAGCGCGAGTCCGAGGTACTGGTCATGCTGGCCCGCGGCAAGGCGAACAAGGAGATCGCCCGCGAGCTGGGCATAGGGCAGCAGACCGTGAAGACGTACGTCAGCCACATCTTCGACAAGCTCGGCGTGCACAGCCGGACCCAGGCGGTCGCCCACGCCCTGCGGCTGGGGCTCGTGCCGTCCGGTGAACTCGCCCAAGGTCTCGTCGCGGTGGACGACTACCCGTGGTCGGCGTGACGGAGGCGTCCAGCCGCACCGCCCCGGCCGACGCCGCCCGTGCGGCGGCGCCGCGGAAGCGGGCGGGTACGGCTGAGAGGCCACGGGCACGAATGCCCGCGGCCTCTCACGCTCACCGGTCACCCGGTGGTGTGCGGTGGATCACCGCTGTGAAGGGGGTCGCCGCGATTACCGCTGCGAGGAATCCGCCGTCTTCTTCGCCGCCGGCAGTCGCTCCTGGTAGACGGAGAGCAGGTCCTTCTTGCCCTGGTCCAGCGTCTTCCAGTCGTTCTGGAGAACGCCGCCGGTGTCACCCGAGTCCGGGTTCCAGCACCAGTAGGTGTAGCTCATGCCGTTCTTCTTCAGGTACTGCATGAGGCTCTGCTGCCAGACGGCCTCGGTGCTCTTGCCGGCGCTCTTCCGGCCACCGAACTCGCCGAGCAGCACGGGAGCGATGTTCTCCTTCTTGACGAAGCCCCAGTGCTTGTCCCAGAAGGCGGGCATGTTGTTCGGGAAGTCCTTGTCCATGAACCAGTTCTGGTTGTAGACGCCCGGCCCGTAGTCGTGCGCGGAGTACACGACCTTATTGGCTTCCTTGAGCTTGACCGGGTGGTCCTTGACGCCCCGCAGCTCGCCGCCCCACCAGGTGGTCTCGTTCTTGTAGTTGTCGTTGCCCTCGACGAAGATCAGCCAGTCGGGGTTGACCGAGTGGATGGTGTTGCCGGCCTTCTCGGAGGCCATCTTCCAGTCGGTCTTGGGGTTGCCGTCACCCCAGGTGGCCTGGCCGCGCGGCTCGTTGTGCAGGTCCGCGCCGATGACCTTGTCGTTGTTCTTGTAGCGCTCGGCGAGCATCTTCCAGTCGGACAGCCACTTGCTCTCGGGGACCTTCTCGGTGTACCAGAGCTCGCTCTGGCCGTACTGGTCCGGGCGGTGCTGGTCGAGGATGACCATCATCCCGCGCTTGGTGGCAGCGTCGACGACCTTGTCCATGATCTGCAGGCCGTTGAGGCCCTTGAGGTCGGGGTTCTGCTTGAAGTCGATGCCGTTGGGCTTGCTCTTGGCGTCGAACAGCTCGTTGGAGTACGGCAGCCGGAGGGTGTTGAACCCGGTGTCGACCATCTGATCGACCATGGAGTCGAGGTTGCGGGTCCACAGTCCGTGCGGCGCGAACGTGCCGGTTTCCAGGCCGAACCAGTTGACGCCGGTCAGCACCACCTTCTTGCCGTTGGCGTCGACGATGTCGCCACCCTTGGTGTGCAGTGCGCCGTGCACCCCGGAAACGGTGTCCTTCTTGGCGGAGCCGCTCACGGAATCCACTGTAAACGCGGTGACGGTTCCGCCGATCGCGGCGGCCGTGACAGCCGCTGCCGTGACGCTCAGCACCAGCCGCCGCCGACCACGACCCGGCTTCTTCTCAGCGGCCGCGGATTCGGGCATGGGATTGGTCGAGTCGTTGTTCTTTCCCAGGGGGGAATTCATGAGGTAAGACTCCTGAGGAATTCGATTACGTCGGACTTGAGGATGCCGATGCCGGGTGTTTTTGCCGACGGCTCCGGGCACTCTTCACACGGCTCGGTGGCGGTCGAAATAAAGACCAGAAATGCCGTGGGAAGGAGTTCGCCGAGTCGTTGGGCCTGCCGGTCCGGCGTGTCCGCGTCGATCAGGACCACGTCCGGCATTAGCTCACTGACCAGTGGCATTGCCTCGGCGATGGTGGTGAAGGCCCCCGCGAGTTCACATCCGGGCTCGTCCTCTACGAGATCGGAAAGGGCCGCCCGTACCTGCGGATGAGGCTCCACGACGAGAACTCTTTTCATGGGCGGTGGGCTCCTTCGGACTTCTTGCTGCGTTGCCCACGACACTAGGAAAAGAGTTCTGGTCAAATCTTCCTGCGACCGGTCGAATTCCATGCACGCTAAACGGCCGAATTCGGTCTACCTCAATTGAAGTAGACCGAATTCGGCCGTTTGGTTACTTATATGAGTTATGTGCTGAAGGTGATGATGTGGGGTTTATGTCCGGTTATCGGGCGAGCCGGTAGGCGTACCGCGCGTCGAAGGTCCCCGCGGCCGCCGCGCACCCGTCGGCCTGTCCCGGCGGCTTCACCCACAGGTAGGCGTCGACGCCGCGCACCCCGGTGTCGGTCGTCGGGGCCCGTCCCAGGCGCCGGCCCGCCGGATCGCAGGCGTGGTGGCCCCGGGCCGGACCGGCGCCGTTGCGGCTGGTGTCGATCACCATGGTCAGGCGGGTGCTGTCCAGTTCCCGGAGCACCGAGCGGCCGTAGCGGATCTCGTCACGGGTCCGGTTGAAGTTGGACACGTTCAGCGCGATGCCGTCCGCGTAGCGGGTGACACCGGCGCGCCTGAGCCGGTCGGCCATGGTCCGGGCGGGCTGCCAGCCGGAGTTGCCCGCGTCGTAGTAGACCTTGGCGCCCGGGGCGTCGCGGCGGAGCACCTGGCCCGCGTAGAACAGGGACGCGAAGCGGATCTTCCGCTCCCGGGCGTTGAGGCAGTCGGCGAGCGCGAGGGCGTCCGGTTCGAGGACCACCAGCGCGCGCGTGGCGCCGATCCCGCGGGCGAAGCCCCTGATCCAGTCACGGTAGGCGGCCAGATCACCGGTGCCGCCGCTGCTGTGCCCGGAGCAGTCGCGGCGGTGCACGGCGTAGGCGACCAGGACCGGCAGCTCGCCCCGCGCCCGGGCCGCGCCGACCACGGCGCGCACCTGGCTCTCCACCTGCGACGGATCCGCGTCGGTGAACCAGGTCCCCTGGGGCCGGGAGGCGATGCGCTTGCGGATGACCGCCGCCCGGGGGTCGTCGGCGTGTTCCCGCACCCAGCCGGCGGCCGGGGTGTCCGGGGCGGTGTAGAGGCGGGCCGTGGCGGGCAGACGCGGCTCCGGCAGGGCGCGGGGCGGGGCGGCCCCGGTGCCCGGGGCCGGGAGGAACGGCGCGGCCGTTGCCGCGGCGACCGCCACGAGCAGGCCGAGAGAGGCCAGCAGAGCCGTCAGCCGCACCCCCAGCGGACGGGAAAGCGCGCGCCCCGGGGCCGGTGTTTCGGGGCGCGCGCGCTCGGGGGCGGGCTCGCTCAACCGGGTCGTCATTCGTCGTCCGACGCGGTGACGCTGCGGCGGATCAGGAACCAGGCGGCGACGGCCAGGACGAGCGTCGTCGCGGCCACGGCCAGCACGACCAGGATCGGCCCGGTGTCGGAGGCGTGACGGACGCCGATGCCCGCCGCCTGGGCGTTCGCCGGCGCGGCCGCGTCGGAGCCGGACGGGGCGGCACGCCGCGACAGCGCCGCCGCGGGGGCCACGGTCCCCCAGCCGTACCGCGCGTTCCAGTCCGCCTTGCCCCGCTCGGTGGCCGTCTCGGTCAGTGACCGGGTGACCTGCTCGACGGTCCACTTCGGGTGGTCGGAGCGCAGCAGCGCGGCCGAGCCCGCCACCCAGGCCGCCGCGAACCCGGTGCCGGTGCCGGTCCAGTAGTCGTGGCTCCTGGCGGTGGTCAGGATGTCGACACCCGGCGCCGCCAGGTCCACGTCCTTGCCGCGGTGCGAGTCAGGCCAGACCGTGCCCTTCTTGTCGACCGCCGTGACCGAGAGGACCTCCGGATAGGCGGCCGGGTAGGTCACCGCGTTCCCTTTCCCGCCCGTGTCGCCCGCACCGGCCACGACCAGGGCGTCCCGGTCGGCCGCGAACTTGACGGCCGTCCTGAGGTCGTCGCTCGGGCGGCGGAAGCCGACGGTGACGTCGATGACCCCGGCCCCCTGCCGCGCGGCGTCCATGATCGCCCTGGCGGTCGCGGCGGTCAGGGCCGTGTTGTCGCGGTAGACCCGGAAGGGGAGTATGCGCGCCTCCGGAGCGAGCCCGACCAGGCCGTCGCCGCCGTAGTTGCGGCCGGTTCCGGCGATCACGCCCGCCGCGTGGGTGCCCTGTACCGGGGCGGACCCCTCGTCGTGCGTGGCGTTGACGTCCTTGCTCCTGACCACGCGGCCCCGCAGGTCGGGATGGGAGGCCTCGACGCCGGTGCCGATCACCGCTACCGTCACGCCCTCCCCCCTGGAGGTCTCCCAGGCCCGGTCGGCCTTGAGGGCGTGCAACGCCCATTCGGAATCGCGTAGCCCTCCGGAGCCCGCCGAAGCGGCTGTGCCCGAGAGGACGGCCAGAGCCGTCGCCGCGACGGCTGCTCCGGCGCGGGCGGCTAGCCTGGAACGTGCGTTGGAACGACCGGCCATATGAGGCACCTACCTCTGCTGCTGGGCCATGGGCCGGGCCGCCGAGACTGGGCCGGCGGCCCGGTGGTCCCGGCCCCGCCGCTCCCACCGGGAGGGCCGGGCCGGGACATCCCTGCGCGCTCCACTTTCCGCAGGGGGAGAAGGGCGTTGCACCCGCCAACGGGGGAGGAGGCGCTCCCCCCTTCGGGTGAGGGAACAGGCTCCCCCCTCTTTCGGCAGGCAGTGGTACATCCCCCGAATGGGGGAGCGACGCCTCCCCAGAACGGGGCCATCGCGCTCACCCGTTTATGTGATGTCCGCGCCTGCTCCTGAGCGCAGGCTGGTGTGTGATGTCCCGCCGCGTGGAGTCGGGGCGTCTCCCGCTTGGAGGAGCCGATATGCGCTGTTTCCGAACGGTGCCCGTGCACACCGACGAACCACGAGCGGAGGCGGAACTGTCCCCGAGAAATGCCGCATCCACGGCCTGGGGTGCGCGGGCCAGGGCGCTGCTGGAGAGCCGGATCCTCCGGTTCGCGGTGGTCGGCGGTGTGGGCACGGTCGTGAACACGGCGGTGCTGTACGTCCTGCACGGCCCGCTGGGGCTGCCGCTCCTCGCGGCCTCGGCCGTCGCCGTCGAAGTCGCCGTGGTGAACAACTACCTGCTCAACGACTGGTGGACCTTCGCCGCGCGGGCTCCGTCGCTCAAGCGGTTCGGCAAGTTCAACGTGTCCATGCTCACCGGGCTCGGGGTCAACGTGCTCGTGCTGTGGATCCTGGTGCACGGCGGAGTCCACCTCGTGGTGGCGAACCTGCTCGCGATCGGCGCCGCCTTCACCGTCAACTACGTCTCCAGCGCCCTGTGGGTGTGGGACGGGACCCGGGGGAGCATCCGATGACCGCGGTTCTGTACACCGTGCTGGTCACGGTCTCCGTCCTGCTCACGGCGCAGTCGGCGCACGTCCTGTACCTGATGCTCTACACCTGGGACCAGAAGGACGCCGAGGACAGGGCCAGGGCGCCGGAGGAGTTCCTGCCGCCCCGGCTGTCCTTCAGCGTGCTGCTGCCGGCCCGGCACGAAGAGGACGTCATCCAGACCACCATCGAGCGGGTGGTGCGCGCCGACTATCCGGCCGAGCTGCTGGAGGTCTTCGTGATCTGCTCGGCGGACGACACCGGCACGATCGGCATGGCCGAGGAGAAGATCTCCGAACTCGGCCGGGAGGGGGTGCACAACGTCGGGGTCGTCGTCTTCGACGACCAGCCAGTGAACAAGCCCCATGGCCTCAACGCGGCCCTGCCGCAGACGAGTCACGACGTGGTGACCATCTTCGACGCCGAGGACGACATCCACCCCGCGATCTTCAACCTGGTCAACACGGTGATGCTCCAGGACCGGGTCAGGGTCGTCCAGGCAGGCGTGCAGCTGATGAACTACCAGTCCACCTGGTACTCCTCCCTGAACGTCCTGGAGTACTTCTTCTGGTTCAAGAGCCGGCTGCACTACCACGCCCTCGAGGGGGCCATCCCGCTCGGCGGCAACACGGTGTTCTTCGCACGCGAGTTGCTGGTGCGCCTGGGCGGCTGGGACGACCGCAACCTCACCGAGGACGCGGACCTCGGGCTGCGGGTGTCCGTCGCGGGGGAGCGCGTACGCGTGGTCTACGACGACCGCTACGTCACCAAGGAGGAGACCCCGCCGACGCTCGGTCACTTCGTCCGGCAGCGCACCCGGTGGAGCCAGGGGTTCATGCAGACCCTGCGCAAGGGGACCTGGAAGCAGATGCCCACCCGCAAACAGCGCTGGCTCTCCTTCTACGTACTGGCGTTCCCGCACGGACAGGCGCTGCTGGGCGTGTACCTGCTGGTCTCCCTCGGCATGATGTTCTTCCTGAAGGTCCCGGTGCTGGTGGCGCTCGTCTCCTGGCTGCCCGTGCTGATGCTGGTGGCGCACTTCGTGACGCAGGCCGTCGGCCTGTACGAGTTCACCGACGCCCACGGGCTGAAGGGGTCGCCGATGGCCGTCCTGAAGATGGCCGTCGCCTGGTACCCGTACCAGCTCGTCCTCGCCTACGCGGCGATCCGCGCCATGCGTCGCCAGATGGCCGGCCGCAGCGACTGGGAGAAGACGCAGCACGTCGGCGCCCACCGGACCGAGCCACCGGAGGCGGACTCCCATGTCGCGTGAGCCGGGACGGGGTTCGATGAGGCCCCGGCTGGTCGTGGTCCCCGACAAGGGACGCGCATCCAGCGGACAGACCAGCGGACAGACCTCCGGACGGGCCGCCGGGCAGGCCCCGGCGCCTCGGCGGCGCGCCCCGCAGTCGGTCGTCACACCGGGCCGGTTCCCCCCGCTGGGGGCCGGCGGGAAGATCGCACTGGGCGCCGCCGTACTCACGGGCCTCGTCACGCACGGCTGGCACCTGTTCGAGTATCCGCTGTACCTCACCGACGAGGGCATCTACATGCAGCGGGCGTGGTCGCTGGTGCGGCAGACCAGCCTGTCGCCGTACACCTACGACTACGACCACGCGCCCGGCGGCTGGATCCAGCTCGCGGGCTGGGCCTTCCCGCTGCCGAACCAGTTCGAGACGTTCGGCAACGCGATCAACACCGGCCGGGTCCTGATGCTGCTGGTCCACCTCGCCGGCATCGTGCTGCTCTTCGAGATCGTCCGGCGGCTGTCCGGCAGCCTCCTGGCCGCCTCGGTGACCGCGTTCTTCTACAACGTCTCGCCGATCGCCGTCTACTACCAGCGGCAGGTCCTGCTGGACAACCTCATGATGTTCTGGGTGCTGCTGAGCCTGTACCTGCTGCTCGGCCGCGACATGCGGATCCGCCACGCGCTGGGCGCCGGGACCGCGCTGGGGATGGCGCTGATCACCAAGGAGAACGCGATCTTCTTCGTGCCCACCCTGGTGTACCTGCTGCACCGCAGGGTGTCGGGTTCCACGCAGCGGCGGTTCGCCAAGTCGCTGTGGCCGTTCGCGACGGCGGTCCCGGTCAGCGGCTACGTCCTGTACGCCGTGCTGAAGAACGAGTTGCTGCCCAGCGGCTTCGACTTCGACCTGAACAACCCGCCGGCCGACCACGTGTCCCTGCTCTACACCCTGTGGTGGCAGCTCAACCGCAACCAGGGTTCCCTGCTCGGCCAGGGCAGCTTCCTGTACAACAGCTGGATCCCCCGCGACGGGCTCTTCCTGCTGCTCGGCCTGTTCTCCATGCTGGCCGCGCTGTACTGGGGATTCCGGGACCGGCAGCGGAACCTGGGCTTCCTGGTGATCGGCACGCTCACCCTCGCGTACACCTTCTACCTGGTGCGCGGCAGCGTGCTGCTGGACTTCTACATCGTCCCCCTGATCCCGCTGTTCGCGGCGTCCATCGGCATGGTGACGGACCGGCTGCTGCGCCGCTTCCGTCCGGCGGTGCGGGTGGCGTTGCCCGCCCTGGCCTGCGCCGTACTGCTGATCGCCCCGGTCACCAACTACCTGCTGACGATCAACACCGAGGGACGGGTGGCGATCGCGGACCAGTACCAGCCGAAGCTGAACCTGACGCGCATGCAGGAGCAGCAGGTCGCCTGGATACGCAAGCACGTGCCGGCGGACGCGCGGATCATCATGGACGACGACCTGTGGAGCGAACTCCACGACGTCGCTCCCTTCTATCCGTACGCGCATTCCCACTGGAATGCCTCGTCCGACCCCGATGTGCGCGACAAGCTCTTCGCCAAGAAGTGGCAGAACATCGACTACATCGTCATGTCCAACAAGATGCGGCAGTCCATGGTGGGCAACAACAGCGACGGCCGCGAGAACTGGATCCTGACCGCCCTGAAGAACTCCAGGCAGGTCTGGGAGGCCGGTCAGGGCGACATCAAGCTGCAAATCTACCGGGTCGGTTAGTCCCGGGCCGAGGAGGTGAACGTCATGCCCGAAAACTTCCAGCACAGGGAAAAGGGAATACCGGAGGGCTTCGATGGAACCGAACAGGTTCCACCTGGAGGAACCGGATGGCCTGGGGGACCGGATGGACCTGGCGGATCCGGAGGGAGCGGGTGGCCTGGGGGACCGGATGGCCCTCGCGGATCCGGTGGGACCGGAGGGAGCGGGTGGCCCTGGGGACCGGATGGACCCGGCGGACCCGGTGGATCCGGTGGATCCGGAGGGACCGGAGGGAGCGGAGGGAGCGGAGGGAGCGGAGGGAGCGGGTGGCCCGCAGGACGGGAAGGACCTCGCGGATCCGGTGGATCCGGTGGATCCGGAGGGACCGGAAGGAGCGGATGGCCCGCAGGACGGGAAGGACCTCGCGGATCCGGTGGATCAGGTGGATCCGAAGAGACCGGATGGCCCGTGGAACCGGAAGGACCCGGCGGACCCGGAGGACCCGGCGATCCCGGCGATCCCGGGGACCCCGGTGGACCCGGAGGAACGAAGAGGCGGTTCACCTGGAAGAAGTTCCTGATGATCGCCGTGGCGCTGGTGGCCGTGGGCTCCCTCGTCCAGGTCGTCGCGAAGAGCGGCGGTTTCGGCGGAGCGCTCAACACCACCGGAGACAAGTCCGGGCACGGGAAGGAGTCCAAGAAGCTCGAGTCGCCCTCCGAGAAGCCGAAGACGATCAGACTGGGCGGGCAGCGGGTCCCCAGGCAGGCCGGACCGATCATCGTGGTCAACCCCGGCCTGGTCACCCCCGGCGGCAAGGCCACCGTCGAGGGCGCGGGCTTCGACGCCAGGTCCATGGTGGACCTGTTCCTGAAGACCTCGGCCAAGAAGGACGAGGGAAAGGGCATCGCGTCGGCGAAGACCGACAAGTGGGGGTCGATCAACGCCCAGATCACCGTGCCCGAGAATGTCAGCAGCGGCGCCGTCGTGGTCGCGCAGCAGCGTGACGCCGAGAAGACGGCCGAGGCCCAGCTCGTCGCGGGTGGCGTGGCCGGTTCCGTGAAGGCCAGCAAGATGGTGGGCAAGCCCGGTGACTCGGTGTCGCTGAACGTCCGCGGTTTCGGGGCCGGCGAGACCATCGACGTCTACTGGGGCCGCGCCAGCGGCAAGCCGGACGCCACGCTGACCGCCGACGGATCCGGCGGCATCGGCCGCGCGGACGTCAAGGTCGGGGTGGCCCCCACCGGCCCCAGCACGCTGATCCTGGTCGGCAGGAAGAGCCACACCACGGCCAGCGCGCCCTTCCAGGTCCTGGGCCTGTACCCGACGATCAAGTCGTCGCCCTGGGCCCTGAAGTCCGGGCAGCGGATCAGCGTCTCCGCCAGCGGGTTCGCTCCCAACGAGCGCATCCTCTTCTACATCAACAGCGCCGGCGGAATCCCCGCCTTCACCGCCAACGCGGACGCCAACGGAAGGTCCGGAACCGTCGCCTTCGACGTACCCTTCGGTTTGAAGGGCACGCAGAGCCTCACCGCGATGGGCGACCGGACCCGCGCCGTGGTCCGCTCCGCCTTCCAGGTGATGCCCTACACGCCGGCCGCCGAGCCGAGCACATACTCCGGCAAGGCCGGTACGGCGGTGAGCTTCTACGTCACCGGGTTCGCCCCGAGGGAGAACGTGACCGTCTTCACCGGCGGCCCGAACGGCGACGCGAGGAAGATCGCGACCTTCCAGGTCAACGACAAGGGCGCGGCGGAGGCCGTGGGTTCCTACCAGATCACCAAGGCGGACGAGGGAGGCGTGAGCTTCAAGCTCGTCGGCAGCAAGAGCGGCGGCGTGACCAAGGCGTCCGTCAACTCGGCCCAGCGGGGCGGCCAGCAGAACCAGGGCCAGAACCAGGGCCAGAACCAAGGCCAGAACCAAGGCCAGAACCAAGGCCAGAACCAGGGGCAGAACCAGGGACAGCAGGGGCAGGGGCAGTAGGCCGGGCGGGCTGGACGAGCGGCCCGGAGCCGGCGGAGCGGCAGACTCGCAAGGAGAGCACCATGAGTGTCGTCTTCGGGCCCAACACCCGAGGGGTCCTGCAGTTTCTCACCCGCATCGAGGACCTGTCGGCGCAGCAGATCGACCGGGTGGCCGGCCTGTGGCGGCAGACCTCCAGCCAGACCCGCGCGGAGGCGTGGGCGGAGGTGCGGCGCACCACCACCGAGGAGGAGCGCTACCGCATCCTGGTGGCGGCTTCGGCCGCCCGCCGGGCGGCCCTGGACACGGCGCTGAACCACCAGAGGCACGACTGGGCGTTCTGGGCCGCGGTGTGGGACGCGGTGATGGCGATCGCCGTCTGCGACAGGATCGGCGGTCACTACGACGTCCTGATCGCCCCGGTCGCCGCCGTCATGCCGTCGCTCGAAGTCTGCCGGCCCGACCGGCTCGGCGCCCGCCTCCTGTCGGACACCATGTGCGGAAGGAGCGGGCAGCCATGAGCCACCGCATCACCGTCATGGTGGCCGACAACGACGCCGAGGTCCGCGAGGCGCTCGCGGACCTGGTCCGGTCCCATCCCGCCTTCGAGATGGTGGGGCTGGCCGTCGACCACGCGCAGACGGTCGCGGCGGTGAGCGAGACGCACCCGCGGGTGCTCGTCCTGGACGTGCACATGCCCAAGGGGGACGCCCCCGCCACCATACGCACCCTCCGCGAACGGGCACCGGACACCAGGATCCTGGCACTGTCGGCGTACGCGGACCGGGAGACCGTGACCGACGTGCTCGCCTCCGGGGCCGTCGGCTACCTGGTCAAGGGCGCGCCCGCGGAGGAGATCCTGGAGGCGGTCAGCCGGGCCGCCCGGGACCAGTTCAGCATCCCGGTCGAGCTGGCCGAGGCCTGCCTGGTCCCCCTGCGGCGCGCCCACCGGCCGCAGGTGCCCGGGGCGGGAACCGCGCCCGTACGCATCGAGGAGAAGGCCTGCCTGGACGTGCTCGAACAGGCCCCCTGCGCGGTGCTCGTCACCGGTGCCCAGGGCCGGATCGAACTCGCCAA
Organism: Streptomyces sp. NPDC020490; assembly: GCF_044335305.1. Classification (NCBI taxonomy): domain Bacteria; kingdom Bacillati; phylum Actinomycetota; class Actinomycetes; order Kitasatosporales; family Streptomycetaceae; genus Streptomyces; species Streptomyces sp. NPDC020490. The sequence goes on from NZ_JBIRUY010000011.1 coordinate 166,558, forward strand.
CGCGCCGGCCCGGCACATGTTCGGCTACAGCACGGCCGAACTGCGCGGCAAGCGGCTGCGGGACCTGCTGCCCGAACTCCCCGTCACCGGACCGGCCGGCGGACCGGAGCTCGCGCCCGCGATACGGGGTCTGCGCCGGGACGGCTCGGAGTTCCCGGCCCGGATCGGCGGCGGCCGGCTGCGCGGCGGCCGTCCCCGGTACGTGGTGTACGTGACGGACCTGAGCGAAGCGGGCGTGACCGGTGACCGGCTGCGCCAGCTCGTCGAGTCGTCTCCCGACGCCATGGTGGTCGTGGACGCGGCGGGCCGCATCGTCCAGGCCAGCCCCCGTGTCGAAACCATGTTCGGCTACGGCCGTGAGCAGTTGCTGGGCATGCGCATCGACGTACTGCTGCCCGACCAGGCGCTGGCCGTCTCGCTGCGCGACTGGACCGGCCCGCGCCAGGAACCGATGGCGCACAGCGTGGAACTGGTCGGCCGGCGCCACGACTCCAAGCAGTTCCCGGCCGACGTGAGCATCAGCCCGCTGCGCACCGCCGAGGGCGTGTTCACCGTGCTGACCATCCGGGACATCACCGAGGTGCAGCGCGCCCAGTTCGTCCTCGAACGCAGCCTGGAACTCCTGGAAGGCACCGACCGGGACCGGCAGGCGCTGCTCAGCCACCTCATCTACGTGCAGGAGGAGGAACGCAGGCGCATCGCCGCCGACATCCACGACGACACCATCCAGGTCATCACCGCGGCCGCGCTGCGCCTGCAGCAGCTGCGCAGACGGCTGACGGATCCGAAGGACCTCCAGGTGACGGAGCGGCTGGACGAGACCCTGAAACTCTCGCTGAGCCGCCTGCGGCAGCTCATCTTCGACCTGCGGCCCTCCAGCCTGGAGCACGGCAGCCTGGCCACCGCCCTGAAGACCCTGCTCGACCGGATGCGCGCCGAGACCGGCACCCACTACAAGTTCGAGGACCAGATGGTGGCCACCCTGCCGGTCGACACCATGGTGCTGATCTACCGGACCGCGCAGGAAGCCCTGATGAACGTGCGCAAGCACGCCCGGGCCACGATGGTGCGCGTCCAGCTGCTCGGCGTCGAAGAGGGCTGCCTGATGCGGATCGTCGACGACGGCGTGGGCTACGACCCGCGCGAAGTGGAGTCCCGCCCCGGCCATCTCGGCCTCACCCTCATCCACGAACGCGCCCGGATGGCGGGAGGCTGGAGCCGGGTGGAGAGCGAGCCGGGGACGGGCACCACGGTCGAGTTCTGGGTGCCGCTCGCGGAGACACTGCCCCCGGAGCCCGGGACGGAGGAGGGCGGCGCCTCCGCACCGGAGGACACCCAGCCATGAAGGCTCCGCCCGACCTCGTCACGGTGATGCTGGTCGAGGACCACCGGGCCGTCGCCGAGGGGCTGTGGGCCCTGCTCGACGAGTACGACGACCTGACGGTGGTCGGCTGGGCCGACTCCGTCGCCGAGGCCGTGCCCATGGCGGAGCAGCTCTCCCCGCAGGTGGTGCTGATCGACTACCGGCTCTCCGACGGCACCGGCGCCGAGGCCGCGGCCCGCATCCGGGCCCGCGACCCGGCCGTCGTGGCCGTCTTCCTCAGCGCCGACACCAGCGACGCCGCCCTGCTCTCCGCGGCCGAGGCGGGCGCGAGCGGCTACCTGCTCAAGTCGGCGGGCGGCGACGAGATCGCCACGGCGATCCGCGCGGCGGCCGCGGGCGAGATCCTCATCCCCGCCCGCACCCTCATGGAGGTCCTCGCCCGCCATCGCGAGACCACCCGTGTCTCCGACCAGCACGCGGAACGACTGGGCAGACTCACCGCCCGGGAAGAAGAGATCCTCGTCCTCATGACCCAGGGGCTCGACAACCGGGCCATCGCCGACCGCCTGACCATCAGCTACGCCACCGTACGCACCCATGTGCGCGGAATCCTGGAGAAGCTGGAGGTCCGGTCCCAGCTCGAGGCGGTCGCCAAGGCCTTCGAGTGGGGCCTGCGCCCGCCCGCCCCGGACGCGGCACCGGAGCCGGACGGAGCGTGACGGGTCCGTTCCGGCTCCGGTGCCGTCCTGCGGGAAGGCCGCCGGGGCGGAAACCACCTAAAGTGGGCGAAACGCCGCTCAGGGGCGACGTCGCCGCGGGTGGCGACGATGTCGACCGTGCGGCCGGAACAGGCCGGAACAGGCCGGAGAACCGGTGCGGGACCAGGGCCGGACCGACGTTTCACTCGGAAGGAAGTGAGCGGTGAGCATCTGGGGGAAGCGCGGACGACCCGCCGACCGAGGGACGACCTGCACGCAGGTGGCCCGGGCCCTGCAGGCGTACCTGGACGGGGAGACCGACGAGGAGACCGCCCGCCGGGTGGCGGCCCATCTGGAGGACTGCCACCACTGCGGACCGGATGCCGAGACCTACCGGAGGATCAAGGACGCGCTCGCCCGCAGGCCGGAGCCGGACCCCGACGCGGTCGAGCGGCTGCGCGCGTTCGCCGGGGGACTGCTGCAGAGCGACGCGGACGGGCAGCACAGGCGCAGGACCGGGGTGTGAGACCGGTGAGGACGGCAGGAGCGGGTGGCCCGCCGGGGCCGTTCGTGGCGCCGCCGTCCGTGGCGCCGCCGTCCGTGGCGCCGCCGTCCGTGGCGCCGCTGTCCGAGGCGGCGTTGTCCGAGGCGGGCTTCCGGACCGCGGCCGTCGGGCAGGACCCGGCCGACCGCGCACCGGTGGCCGACCGCGCACCGGTGGCCGGACGCGGCCCGAGCCGGACGGGCAGCGGCATCCGGGCGTGTGGCGGGTTCCTGCCGCCACACCCGGAGGGTGAGTGTTCCGTGCCGACCACGCGGATCCGCAAGCCACGGTCCGGCGGCCGCCCGACCGGTGGGACGGGGCGAGCCGGTTCACCCTTTCGGCCGAGGGCCGGGAAAACCTTCATGCAGCCCGCCGCGCCGCCGGACCGGTCCATCCTGATCAGCCGGATCGCCGCGGGAATCCGGGCGCGCCGGCCCGCCCGCGCCGGCCGGTGGTCCGGCCGGCCGCGGACCGGCGGGGCAGTGCGGACAAGGGCGTCGGCGCGGTGGCGCGTCCGGACCTCGGCCGCGCGGTGCCGGTCGCACCCGGCGCGGCCACTCGCGGCACTCCGCCCGCCACCGGCCCCGCGCGCGGGCACCCGGTTCCGTCGTGCGCCGGAAGTCCGCGTTACGCGGTGTCCGTCCGCGTGGAATGCTCAGGTTGGCCTGGGGGATACCAGCCCGTGGGAGACAGTGTGGCCGAGCCGTCTAAGGTGCGGGACGAGGCGTTCGTGGAGTTCGTGCTGCCCGAGGTGGAGGTGCTGCTGCGGGTGGCGATGACGCTGACCGCGCAGCCCGCGGACGCCGACGACCTGGTGCAGGAGACGCTGTTGCGCGCCTACCGGGCGATCGACCGGTTCGACGGCGAACATCCGCGCGCCTGGCTGCTGACCATCATGCGCCGGGTGGAGATCAACCGGCACCGCCGCCGCAGGCCCCACCTCCTCGACGACCCGGACACCGACCTCGACCGCGTGCCGTCCGCCCGGGCGGTGGCCTCACCGGAGGACGTGGTGGTCGGCGAGGGCTTCGAGGAGGCGGTCGGCGCCGCGCTGGCCGCCCTGCCCGACAAGCACCGTGAGGTCGTACGGCTGGTGGACATCGGCGGGCTGAGCTACGCGGAGGCCGCCGAGGTGCTCGGCGTGCCGGAGGGGACCGTGATGAGCCGGCTGCACCGGGCCCGCAAGCGCATAAGGACCCAGCTCGTCGCGGCCGGACTCGCACCGAAGCCGAACAGCAGGAGGATGTGACCCGGCGCCGGACCGGACCTGCGTCCCGGACCACTCGCCCCGGTGCGGTGCACCCCGCCGCTGTGCCCGCCCGCAGCACCCGCTCCGCGCCGGTCATCAGGGCGGCTCGGCCGGCGCCTGCGGGGCCGTGCCCCCGTGTCCGGCCACCCGCTCCATCGTCCCGGCGGGGCGGCTCCGCTGTCCGACGACGTCCAGCACCTCGGCTTCCCTGCTGACTTCACGGGCGTAGGTGGGCTCGTCCACGACCAGCACGTGTCGGCATCCGAGGTGCGGCTGCGCCAGTGCGTCCGGGCGAGCCCGATCTTCTGTCACTCGCCGCCGGACAACCCCTGCCGTACTTCCACGCGGCGCGGCAGCAGGACGTCGCCCTGGCCGAGGACCGGACCGCCGCACGGCCTGCCCCTCCCGCAAGGACAGGCCGGTACCCGCGGCCACGACCGGCGGCCGGACGGACGAGCGTCCACCTCAGGCCGAGGCCCGCCGGACCAACCGGGTAGGGATGATCACGGAGGACGGCGGACGGCCGACGTTGCTGCCCGGCGCCTGCCGGTCGAGGCTGCGCAGCAGCAGTCGCACCACCAGCTGCTCCATCTCCTCGATTTCCTGGCGGACCGTGGTCAGCGGCGGGTCGGTCGGCTCGGCCGCCTTCGCCATGTCGTCGAAGCCGACGACCGCCACGTCCTCGGGCACCCGGCGTCCGCGTTCCCGCAGGACGCGCAGCGCGCCCACGGCCATGAGGCCGGAGCGCAGTCTGCTCGGCCCTGAGCGGGACGGACTCCCTGCCTTGACGCTCTCGTCCGACGCTCCGGTCGTCCGCACCGGGCGCGAGATACTTGATAGTTCAATCCAGAACAAATATGCTCCGGAACATGGCACGCACACGAGAGTTCGACGTCGACCAGGCCGTCGACAAGGCCATGGATGTGTTCTGGCGGCAGGGCTACACCGCGACGTCTCTGCAGGACCTCACGTCCGCCATCGGTATCGGCAGTGGGAGCCTGTACGCGGCATTCGGCTCCAAGGAGAAGCTGTACGCGCGAGCTCTCGAGCGCTACATCTCGCGCAACGCCGCCGCACTGGTGGCGCACCTGGAGTCGGCCGACGAGGTGCGTCCGGCCCTGCGGGCGGCCCTGACGGCGATGGCCGAGACCGACCTGTGTGATCCCGGCCGGGGCTGCATGCTGGTCAACGCCGCCACCGAACGGGCCTCCGATCCGGTCACGGCCGAGCGGGTGTCCGCGACGATGCGCCTGGTCGAGTCGACCATCACCGGCGCACTGGAGCGTGCCAAGGTGCGCGGCGAACTCTCCGCGGACAAGGAACCCGCCGAACTGGCCCCCCTGTTCACCACCTTCATTCAGGGGCTGCGTGTCATGGGCCAGGCGCACGCCGGGCGGGAATTCATGGAGTCGGCGGTGGCCGCGGTCATGCGCAGCCTGGACTGATCCCGCCCTCGCCGGGCAGTACCTCGTCCCGGCACCCTCACGGGCGTCTCACGCCTTAATTCTTTGTCATTCAATCCAGAAAGAGTGAAGTCATGGATCTCCACCTCACCGACAAGGTCGTCGTGGTCACCGGCGCCAGCCGCGGCATCGGCCTGGCCATTGCCCGCGCCTTCGCCCACGAGGGTGCTCGAGTCATCGCCGGTGCCCGCCGCCCCGGCCCGGAGCTGGACGCCCTCCACGCGTCCCACGGCCTGGTGCCCGTGGCCGGCGACCTCTCCCGTACCGAAGGCGTCGACGCGCTCGTCGCCACCGCCCTCGACCGTTTCGGCAGGATAGACGTGCTCGTCAACAACGTCGGCCAGGTCGTCCCCCGGCTCGGCGGCTTCCTCTCCGTCACCGACGAGGAGTGGCTGACCACGCTGAACATCAATCTGCTCAGCGCCGTCCGTGCCACCCGCGCGGCCCTGCCCGCCCTGCTGGAAACGGGAGGGACCATCGTCACGATCAGTTCGGTGAACGCCTTCCTGCCGGACCCGGGTGTCATCGACTACACCGCTTCCAAGGCGGCACTGACCAACTTCTCCAAGGCGCTGTCGAAGGAGGTCGCCGCGAAGGGGGTACGGGTGAACACCATCGCTCCCGGCCCCGTCACCACCGACATCTGGGTGGGCGAAGGGGGCATCGGCGACACGCTGGCGAACGCTCTGGGGGTCGATCGCGACACCGCCGTCCAGCAAGCCGTGGAAGGCATCGGGGGCATCGCCACCGGCCGCTTCACCCGCCCCGACGAGGTGGCCGACCTCGCCCTGATGCTCGCCAGCGACCGGAGCGGCAACATCACTGGCGCCGACTTCACCATCGACGGCGGCCTCGTCAAAACCCTTTGACCGTACGCCGGTTCCTCGGCTTGGGCGCCCGGAGCCGGCACCGCCGACCCGCCGCGCTCATCCGGACGGCCGATCTGAGGAGCCGCGGAGCCGACCGCCCCAGCCATGACCCACTGGTTCCCGGGCATCAGGCGGCTGACTGCTGTGCGCACGGCCCGGGCGTCGGCCGGACGGACGAAGGTCCGCTCAGGCCGACGCCCGCCGGACCAACCGGGTAGGGATGATCACGGAGGACGGCGGACGGCCGACGCTGCTGCCCGGCGCCTGCCGGTCGAGGCTGCGCAGCAGCAGTCGCACCACCAGCCGCCCCATCTCCTCGATCTCCTGGCGGACCGTGGTCAGCGGCGGATCGGTCAGCTCGGCCACCTTCGCCATGTCGTCGAAGCCGACGACCGCCACGTCCTCGGGCACCCGGCGTCCGCGTTCCCGCAGGACGCGCAGCGCGCCCACGGCCATGAGGTCGGAGGCGACGAAGACCCCGTCCAGGTCGGGGACGCGGTCCAGCAGCTCGGCCATCGCCTGCGCGCCGCCCGCTTCGCTGAAGTCGCCTTCGACGACGAGCCGGGGGTCGGCGTCCATCAGGATGTCGTGGTAGCCGTCGAGCCGGTCGACGGACGCCATCTGGTCCATCGGCCCGGTGATCGTCGCGATACGGCTGCGTCCCAGCGAGACGAGGTGGCGGACAGCCTCGCGGGCGCCGCCGCGGTTGTCCGAGTCGACGTAGAGGAGGCTGCGGTCCGCTTCCGCTCCCGGCCAGCAAGGACGGCCGCCGAAGACGGTCGGGATGCCGACCCGGCGGACGATGTCCGGCAGCGGGTCCTCGTCGTGCAGGGAGAACAGCACGGCACCGTCGACGTGTCCGCCGGCGAGGTAGCGGCCCACCCGCTCGTAGTCGGCCGCTCCCTCCGTGAGCAGCAGGACCAGCTGGTGGTCGTGGCCGGCCAGCTCCCGGCTGATGCCCAGGAGCTGTTCGGCGAAGAAGGGGTTGGTGAAGACCTTGGTCTCCGGCTCCGCGGCGATGACGGCGATCGCCCCGGTGCGCCGGGTGACCAGGGTACGGGCCGCCTGGTTCGGCACGTACCCCAATTCGTCGACGGCACGGCGCACCTTCTCCACCAGGGCCTCGCGCACTCCGTCGCCCCCGTTGACGACACGGGACACGGTGGCCCGCGAGACGCCCGCCCGTGCGGCGACGGCTTCCAGCGTGGGGCGGCGCACGGAGATCTGGTCGGACAAGGAACGCTCCTCTCGGGGATCCCGAACAGCGTAACCCCCGGGTGGCCGACTGGCTCCTGCTCTTTTAGAGAGCGCTCTCATGACGGCGGCGCGCTACCCGCCCGCTCCGGGCACACGGCCCCGGCTCGCCGGACCCGGTGTGGGCTCGGCAGGCCGGGAGGCCTGCACCGGGTCAGGAGCGCGGCAGCCCGGAGCGCGCCACCACGTCCGCGTACCACAGCGCGCTGTCCTTCGGAGTGCGGCGCTGGCTGGCGTAGTCCACGTGCACCATGCCGAATCGCTTGCTGTAGCCGTAGGCCCACTCGAAGTTGTCCAGCAGCGACCACAGGAAGTACCCGCGGACGTCGGCGCCCTCCGCCATCGCCCGGTGCACCGCCTCCAGGTGCGCTCTGAGGTACGAGATCCGTTCCGGGTCGTGAACGGCCCCGTGCGGGTCGGCGTAGTCGTCGTAGGCCGCGCCGTTCTCGGTCACGAGCAGCGGGGTGTCCGGCAGCTCGTCCCGCAGCCGGGTCAGCAGTTCGTACAGGCCGTCGGCGTCCACCGGCCAGTCCATGGCGGTGCGCGGGCCCCGGGCGGGCAGGAACATCGCCCGGTCCTGAGCGGCGGGCCAGGCCGACGGCAGCGGGTGGGAGCCGGCGGCGACCACGGTGGGCGTGTAGTAGTTGATGCCCAGGCTGTCGACGGGGCGGGAGATGATCGCCAGGTCGCCGTCCCGCACGAAGGACCAGTCGGTGAGCGCCGCGGTGTCCGCCCGCAGGTCCTGCGGATAGCGGCCGTGGAAGACCGGGTCCAGGAAGACGCGGTTGGCCAGCGCGTCGATCCGCCGAGCCGCGTCCACGTCGGTGGGGCCGTCGCTCAGCGGGCGGACGGCGGCGAGGTTGAGGGTCAGCGACACCTCGGCCGACGGTTGCACCAGCCGGCGCAGCACATCGACGCCCAGGCCGTGGGCCAGGTTCAGGTGGTGCGCCGCCCGCAGCGCGGCCTCCGGTTCGGTGCGGCCCGGCGCGTGGACGCCCTCGGCGTAGCCGAGGAACGCCGCGCACCACGGTTCGTTCAGCGTCGTCCACGTGCCTACCCGGTCGCCCAGCGCCTCGGCGACGAGCGCGGTGTACTCGGCGAACCGGTGGGCGGTGTCACGCTCGGGCCAGCCGCCGGCGTCCTCCAGCTCCTGCGGGAGGTCCCAGTGGTAGAGGGTCAGCACGGGGCGGATGCCCTTGGCGAGCAGCTCGTCGACCAGGGCGCGGTAGAAGTCCAGGCCCTTCTGGCTGGCCGGACCGCGCCCCGTCGGCTGCACCCGGGGCCAGGAGACGGAGAAGCGGTAGTCCGTCAGGCCGAGGCCGGCCATGAGCGCCACGTCCTCGGGCATGCGGTGGTAGTGGTCGGCCGCGATGTCCCCGGTGTCGCCGTTGCGGACCTTGCCCGGCGTCCGGCTGAAGGTGTCCCAGATGGACGGTGTGCGCCCGTCCTCGTGCGCGGCCCCCTCGATCTGGTAGGCGGCGGTCGCGGCACCCCAGCGGAACTCCGACGGGAACGTCCTCTCGGAGACGTCCGTGGTGCGGGGGGTGACAGTGGTCATCGAAGCTCCATCGTGATGTCGTACCGAAGGCGCGGGCTGTGGCCGCTCCCCGGTCCTGCGTCGGTTGTGGAAGGGGTCGTCCGGCTGCGGACCGCCGGGCAGGGACGTACGGGCGGGCCCCCGGCCGGCGGCCCGCCCGGCCCCGGAGCGGATGAGCGGGGCGGACGGAACCGCGCCGGGGCACAGGAAGGCGGACCGGGGGCCGCCTGCGGCGTGACGTGGCGTCCGCGCCGGCAGGCGCGGTGGGCGCCGCGCCTACCCCTTGACGGCGCCCTGCATGATGCCGCCCACGATGTGCCGGCCCAGCAGGCCGAAGACCAGCAGCACGGGCAGCGTGCCGAGCAGGGTGCCGGCCATGATGACGGACTGGTCGTGCACGTACCCTCCGCCCAGCTGCCGCAGGGCGACCTGCACCGTCGGCTCCTGCGAGGTGAGGGCGATGATCGGCCAGAAGAAGTCGTTCCACGAGGCCATGAAGGTCAGGATCCCGAGTACCGCCATGCCCGGCCGTGCGACCGGGATGACGATGCTCCAGAAGATCCGCGCCGTCGACGCGCCGTCGACCCGCCCCGCCTCGATCAGCTCGTCGGGCAGTGCCTGCACCAGGTACTGGCGCATGAAGAAGACTCCGAAGGCGGACACCAGCCCGGGCAGGATGACCGCCTGGAGCTGGTTCACCCAGTGCAGCTTGGCGATGACCATGAACAGCGGGATCACCCCGAGCTGGGGCGGGATCATCATGGTGCCGATGGTGAGGGCGAGCAGCGCGTTGCGGCCCCGGAAGCGGAGCTTGGCGAAGGCGAAGCCGGCCAGGGTGGAGCACATGACGGTGCCCACCGTCACCGATCCGGAGACGACCAGTGAGTTGAGCAGCGCCTTGCCGATGTCGGCCTGCTCCAGCACCTGACGGAAGTTGTGCATCAGGTTGCCGCCGGGCAGCAGCGCCGGGGGAGTCTTGGCCAGATCCGCGTTGGAGCGGGTGGCCGCCACGATCGTCCAGTAGAAGGGGAACGCCGAGAACAGGGCCGCCGCGATGAGGATCAGGTACGCCAGACGGCCCCCGTGGTGCTGGCCTCCCGCCCGCCCCCCGCGCGGGCGGGAGGCAGGACGAGCGGCAGGATCGGCGGACTTGCGGGCGCGCTGCGGTGTGGCGAGTGTGGTCATCGCTCGGTGGTCTCCTTACCGCTGCGGCGACGGGCGATGGCGGTGTTGACCAGCACCAGCAGGACGATGAGCAGGAACATCACCCAGGCGATGGCGGCGGCACGGCCGAGGTGGAAGAAGCCCCAGCCCTGCTCGTACATGTACAGGCCGAGGGTCTGGTACTGGTGCGAGATGCCGCCGGAGATGCTTCCCTCGAACAGCAGCGGTTCGCCGAACAGCTGGGTGGCGCCGATGGTGGACACCACGACGGTGAACAGGACGGTGGGGCGCAGTCCGGGCAGCGTGACGTGAAGGAACTGCCGCCAGCGTGAGGCGCCGTCCAGCTCGGCCGCCTCGTACAGCTCGGCCGGGATCGACTGCATGCCGGCCAGGTAGATCAGCGCGTTGTAGCCGGTCCAGCGCCAGGTGACGATGGTGGACACGGCGATCTGCGAAGCGATAGTGCCGGACTGCCAGTCGACCGGGTCGATGCCGACCAGGCCGATCAGGTAGTTGATCAGGCCGAAGTCGCGCCCGAAGAGCTGGGCGAAGACCAGGGTGGCCGCGGCCACGGAGGTGGCGTAGGGCAGCAGCATGGTGACGCGGAAGAAGTTGCGGCCGCGCAGCTTGTAGTTGAGCAGGTGGGCCAGGCCGAGCGCCATCAGCAGCTGCGGGACGGTGGAGATCACGCCGATGGTGAAGGTGTTGCGCAGCGCGGTCCAGAAGAACTCGTCGCCGAAGATCGCGGTGTAGTTGCCCAGGCCCCGCCATTCCATCTCCCCCGGTGTCTGCAGCTCGACGCGGTAGAACGCGACGTACGCGGTGTAGAGCAGCGGGAACATCCCGAAGGCGGCGAACAGGGCGAAGAACGGAGTGACGTACGCGTACGGCGACAGCCGGGCCAGGTGCCGCCGCAGGGGGGCCGGTGGCCGCGCCGTCCGCCGCGGGGCGGTGGCGGTCAGGGTCATGGTGAGACCTTCGATCGAAGAGGTCCGGCAGGGACGTCAGGGGGAGGGGCGCGAAGGAGCGGCAGAGCCGGGGAGGAGGACCTTCGCGCCCCACGGCGGCCGGTGGCTCGTCAGCCGACCGCGTTCTCGATGCCCTTCTCGGCGTGGCTCCACGCGGTGGCACCGCTGGTGCCCTTGCGTTCGACCTCGCCGAGCGCGTTGGTGATCTGCACGTTCACGTCGTTGTCGTGCACACCCATCACCTGGACGGGAGAGGTCTCGGCGGCCTTGCCGAAGATCTCACCGATCGGAGCGTTGCCGAAGTAGGCGTCCTTGACGTCCTTGACCGCCTCGATGGCGCCGACGCTGGAGGGGAAGCTGCCCTGCTTCTTGAAGAGCTTCTCCTGCTGCGGAGCCGCCGTCAGCCACTTGATCAGGGCGTAGGCCTCCTTCGCGTGCTGCGAGCCCTTGGGGATGGACAGGTACGAGCCGCCCCAGTTGCCGGCCGCGCCGCCGGGCAGCGGGGCGACGTCCCACTTGCCGGTGCCGGCGGCACCGGCCTGGCCCTTGATGTAGCCGAGCATCCAGGCGGGGCAGCCGATGGTGGCGAAGGAACCGCTGCTGAACGCCTGGTTCCAGGCCGGCGTCCACTGGGCGAGCCTGGCGCTCAACCCGTCCTGGGCGGCCTTGACCGACGTGTCCCAGGCCGACTTGACGGCCTGGTTGTCCTTGTAGATCAGCTTTCCGGAGGCGTCGTAGTAGCGCTCCTTCTGCTGCCCGATGATCAGCGAGTAGAGGCTGCCGACGCTGTCCATCCAGTGGCTCTTGGCGCCCGCCTTGGCCTGGTACCGCTTGCCCAGCTCGAGGTAGCCGTCCCAGTCGGCCCATTCCTTCGCCAGCTCGTCGCGGTCGGTGGGCAGTCCGGCCTTCTCGAACAGGTCGGCGCGGTAGCAGATCGCCTCCGGGCCGACGTCGGTGCCCAGGCCGAGGGTGCGGCCGTCGGGCGTGGACATCCCCGCCCACTTGGCCTCGGAGTAGTCGTTCTTCAGGGCCTTGGCCCCGAAGGCGTTCAGGTCCTCGAACTTGTCGGCCTGCTGCTGGGTGACCGACGGGACACGGCCCACCTCGATGCCCTGGACGTCGGCGAGGCCGCCGCCGCCGGCGAGCCGGGTCTGCAGCGCCTTCCAGTAGTCGGCCTCGTTCTCGGTGCTGGACTCCTTGATCGTGACGTTCGGGTGCAGCTTCTGGTACTCGTCGTACAGGCCGGCCTCCTTGAAGCCGAAGGTGCCGAACAGGTCGACCGTGAGAGTGACCTTCCCGTTCTTGCCGGGCGACTGGGAGGAGTCCGAGGAACCGGACCCGCAGGCGGCGAGGAGAGCACCGGCGAGTGCGACCGCCCCGAGTCTGAGGGTGGCTCGTCTGGCGGCTCGAGATATGTGCATGGAAGCCTCCGATGGCTTCGGGACGGGGTACGGGACACGACCGCCGGGCGCTGTGAGAGCGCTCTCAAACGGTGGTCAGAGTTTCCGCAGCAGCCCCCCGGACGTCAAGGGCCCTGTCGGTAACGGAACGAATCAAGCGGGCCGGGACGTGCCCGGCTGCGGCGACCGGGCGGGGCCGGTCCGGCGTCGAAGGTGTGGCCGTGCGGGTGTCGCGTCCCTGGTCAGGGGGGTGGGAACATTCCGGGCGCCGGCCCGGCGCGTGTGCTGGCTCGGCCGGTGATGCATTCCCCTGAGTTCGCCATGCCGGCGGTCACGGCCGGCCGGCTTGCCGCCGTGGCCGGGGCCGCGCCGGCCGCCGACGGCAGGCGGCGAACGCCTGAGAGCGCTCTATGCCGTCCGGGGGCGGGAGCGCGCCGCCCGAGGGTGTCAGTGCGACCCGACGATCTTGTCGGCGCCGGCCAATGCGCGCTTCCAGCCCGTCTCCCGCGAGATTCCGGCACTTTCCATCGCGCGCAGCTCGTCGCCGAACTCCTGCTGCACCGCGGTGTCGTCGGCCCCGGACACCCACACGGCCGTCCCGGCGGCGGCCTGGGTGAAGATCTCCCCGACCGGCGCGTTGTTGAAGTAGGGGTCCTGGGCCAGCCTCACCTGCGCCTGCGCTCCCTGGCTGGACGGGAAGAGGCCGCGCCGGGTGAACAGCCTGACCTGCTGCTGCTCGGCGGTGAGCCATTTGACCAGTGCCGCGGCCTCCTCGGGATGCTTCGACGTGCTGGGAATCGCCAGGTAGGAGCCGCCCACGTTGCCGGCCCTCCGGGGCGCGGGTGCCACGTCCCACCGGCCGGCGTAGCGGTCGCCGGCCTGGGTCTCGATGCGGTCGAGCATCCAGGCGGGGCAGATCACCGTCGCGAACCCGCCGGACGACAGGGCCTTGTTCCACTTCGCGCTGTTCTGCGGCGCCTTGGCCGTCAGCCGGTCCTCGACGAGGCGGGCGGCATGCTTCCACGCCGTCTTCACGGTGGGGTTCTCCGCGTGCACGGGCTTGCCGTGTTCGTCGGTGTAGCGCACGCGCTGCTGCCCCATCTCGGCGGTGAACAGGCTCTCGGCGCTGTCCGTCCAGGCGTGGCCGGGCCCGGCCTTGGCCGCGTACTTCCTGCCGAGCGCCAAGTAGCCCTCCCAGGTGGACCACTTGGCCGCGAGCTTGTCGCGCCTGGTCGGAAGGCCGGCGGCTTTCAGGAGGTCGGTGCGGTAGCAGATCGCCTCGGGCCCGCTGTCGGTGCCGACGGCCAGCACCTTGCCGTCCCCGGCCGTGGCGGCGGCGCTCTTCCACGGCAGGAGCCCCTGGTCGGCGGCGGCGAGGCCGACGGCCCTCAGGTCGGTGAAACTGCCCGCCCGGCGCCGCACCACGCCGGCCAGCCGGTCTGCCGACAGGCCCTGGATGTCCGCCAGTCCGGTGCCCGAGTCCAGCCTGGTCGTGAGGTTCTCCCAGTACCGGCTCTCGTCGCGCGTGCCGGACTCCTTGATGACGATGTTCGGATGGGCCTTCATGTACTCGTCGTACAGGCCCGCCTCCTTGAACCCGAAGGATCCGAACAGGTCGACCGTCAGGGTGATCCTGTTCGCGGAATCGTTGTCCGAGAGGGTGCAGGCGCCGGCCGCGAGACAGACGGCGAGAGCCGCGGCGCCGAGAGCCAGTGGCCGGGATGGTCTGAACGGAGGCATGGGGGATCGGTCTCCAGGTCGTGAGGCAGTGTCCGTGCGCCGACAGGCTCTGAGAGCGCTCTCGACCCGTACGACAGTGCAATCGACCTGGCACTCCGTCAAGTGTCTGAGCTGCCTGGGCCGTTGTGGGCGAGGGGAAATCGGCACTTCGCTGTAAAGGCCCGGTCAAAAGAACGGTGCACATGTGTTGACACCTTCCGGACGCGGTCCCTAGCCTCCCCATCTTGAAAGCGCTCTCAAAAATTGTGAGGGCGCACCCTCCAGTCCAGCGCGGCCGGCCACCGCCCGCGGCTGTTCCTCTCCTCGCGCATGTGCCCCACGGGAGCACATGCGACTGTCTGGTCGCGTGCGGCCCGCGCGACGCCTCACCAACAGGAGATTCCATGCTCTCTGCGAGCCATCCGCCGCCCGGAGCGGCGGAGCGCGGCGCTCCAACGGACGCCTCCCCGGGCACCGGGCACAGACCCGCCCGGCCGTCTTTCCGGCACTCGCGGACCGCGGTCATCGGGCTGGTGGTCACCCTGCTCGGCGCCGTGCTGACCGTGCTCACCTCACAGTCCGCCAGTGCCGGAACCGTCGGCCAGGGCAGCTACACCACGACCCCTCCCGGCCCGCTGCCGTCGGGTTGCGGCGACCTGTCGACCAACCCCCGGCGCTGGGCCACGCCCAACGCCCCGTCGGGAGCGGTGCCCACCAACGACTGGTGGTCGTCGATCCTGTGGAAGCGCACCAACTGCGCCTACGGCGAGCCGCTGTTCGCGCAGCCGCTGGGCTACAAGGCCCAGTCCGGCGGCCTGGGCGTCTCCTACAGCACCACCCCGGCGATCTCCGGCAGCGCGAAGGGCGTCGGCGAGTACCACTACAACTACGCCGAGGACTTCACCGTCGGTGTCGCGGGTCTCGCGGCCCCCGAGGTGAGGGTCGACGACTGGACCGACTGGACCGTCAGCCCCCTGCTGACGGACGGCGCGCACACGCTGCGGGCCACCATCGGCTCCGGTCTGCCCTTCTCGTACTACCGCGCCACCGGCGGCAACGCGCAGATCAAGGGTTCCTCCACCGCGACCCTGAACGTGTGGTCCAACTCCGGCGGCACCATCGGCTACAACATCAACGGGCACGACTACGTCGCCTTCGCCCCGACCGGTTCCACCTGGTCCGTGAGCGGTTCCACCCTCACCTCCTCGCTGGGCGGCAAGGACTACTTCTCCGTCGCGGTGCTGCCGACCACGTCGTCGACCTCGGCGTCCGACCGGGCCGCGCTCGCCGACGAGTACGCCAAGTACGCCCACGACCACGTCACCGGTACCGCCGTCTCCTACACGTACGACGAGGCGACCAGCACTGTCACGACGACCTACAAGTACACCACCAAGGCGATGGAGGGAACCGGGACCGGTACGGTCGCCGCCCTGATGCCGCACCAGTGGCGGTACCTCGCCGGCGGCACCCCGCTGCCGGAGAAGTACATCTCCTCCCGCGGCCCGCTCAAGATCCTCGCGGGCATCGACTCCTTCACGACGTCGATGCTCTTCCACGGTGTCCTGCCCGAGGTGCCGGCGGTCGCCGACAGCTCCGGCTCCGACTCCACCACGCTGCAGAACTACCTGAACGCGGAGAAGGCCGACCCGGCCCGGCAGCAGAGCGACGACACCTACTGGACGGGCAAGGGGCTCGGACGGGCCGCGCGCCTGGCGGAGATCGCCGACCAGACCGGCAACACGGCGGTGCGCGACGCGGCGCTGGCCACGATCAAGTCGAAGCTGACGGACTGGTTCACCGCGTCGCAGAACGAGACGGGGCACCTGTTCTACTACGACGACAAGTGGGGCACCCTGATCGGCTACCCGGCCTCCTACGGCTCCGACCAGGAACTCAACGACCACCACTTCCACTACGGCTACTACATCGCGGCCGCCGCGACCCTCGCCAAGTTCGACCCGGCCTGGGCCGCCTCCGGCCAGTACGGCGGCATGGTCGACCTGCTCATCCGGGACGCGAACAACTACGACCGCTCGGACAAGCGCTTCCCCTACCTGCGTGACTTCGACATCTACAGCGGCCACGACTGGGCCTCGGGCCACGGCTCGTTCGCCGCGGGCAACAACCAGGAGTCGTCGTCGGAGGGCATGAACTTCGACAACGCGCTGATCCAGTGGGGCATCGCCACCGGGAACAAGACCGTCCGCGACGCCGGCATCTACATGTACACCACGCAGGCCGCCGCGATTCAGGACTACTGGTTCGACACGAAGAACGACGTCTACCCCGCCGACTTCAAGCACAAGGAAGTCGGCATGGTCTGGGGCAACGGCGGCGCCTACTCCACCTGGTTCTCCAGCGCGCCCGAGCAGATCCAGGGCATCAACCTGCTGCCGGTGACCGGCGGCCACCTGTACCTGGGTTACGACCCGGCGTACGTCAAGGCCAACTACCAGGAGATGCTGGACCAGAGCGGCAAGACCCAGCCCACCATCTGGACCGACATCTGGTACGAGTACCAGGCCCTCGGCGACGGCGCCGCGGCCCTCGCCAACTTCAAGGCGAACAACTCCTTCGCCTCGGAGGAGGGCGAGAGCAAGGCGCACACCTTCCACTGGATCCGCAACCTCGCCGCCCTGGGCACCGTCGACACCACCGTTACCGCGGACAGCCCGCTGAGCTCGGTCTTCGTGAAGAACGGCGAACGCACCTACGTCGCCTCCGACGCCACCGGCACGGGTTCGACGGTGCACTTCTCCGACGGAACCACCGTCGACGTCCCCGCCGGGAAGACGGTCGCCTCCGGAGCGCAGAACTGGAGCGGCGGCAACGGCACCCCGCCGTCGACGGACACCTCCACCCCGCCGTCGACCGACATCTCGACCCCGCCCGCGAGCACGAGCCCGCCCCCCGGCGGCGGGAACTCCTCGACGCTGTACGCACAGACCGACGGGTCGCTGACCGCCGCGACGAGTGCTTCCGGCAGTGTCCCGGTGCCCTCCGCCGACGGTGCCAATCACGACGGCAGCCCGTACCGGCCGGTGACGCTCACCGCCGGCGGTCTGACCGGCACCTTCAACGGCGGCACCCCGACCTTCGACCTCGCGGTCGACGCCGACACCGCGGTCGGCAACGCCGTCCAGGTGCAGCTGTCCTACGACTGCACCGGCAGCGGCACCTGGAACCGTGTGGAGACCTACCACTACTACGCCACCGACCCGGTCCCGGGCTGGGAGCACTACAAGGAGACCTCCGGGCTGGTCTCGGCCACCGGTACGGCCTGTGACCTGAAGAACGGAAAGGTCCAGGCGAAGGTCTGGAACGCCCTGGGCAGCAACCCCGGCGCCCTGGGCACCGGCGACCTCTCGGTGTTCAACCTGCCTTACACGATGACCGACGGCGGCGGCAGCCCGTCGGCCTCGGCCACGTCGACCACGACGTCGGGAACGGGTATCACCTCGCCGACGCTGTACCTGCAGAACGACGGGTCGCTGACTCCCGGCACGAGCGCCGCCGGCAGCGTCTCGGTGACCGCCGGCGACGGCGCGAACCACGACGGCAGTCCGTACCAGCCGGTGACGATGACCGCAGCCGGTGTCAACCTCACCTACAACGGCGGCACCCCGACCTTCGACCTCGCGGTCGACGCCAACACCGCGGTCGGCAACGGCATCCAGGTGCGGCTGTCCTACGACTGCACCGGCGACGGCAGCTGGGACCGTGTGGAGACCTACAACTACTTCGCCACCGACCCGGTGGCGGGATGGGAGCACTACACGCAGTCCAAGGGTCTGGCCTCGTCCAGCGGCTCGACCTGTGACCTGAAGAACGGAAAGGTCCAGGCGAAGGTCTGGAACGCCCTCGGCACCAGCGCCAGCGCCCTGGGCACCGGCAACCTCTCCGTGCTGCACCTGCCGTACGCCTGACGGACGCGGCGGACCGGCCTGGACCCCCGAAGGGTCCAGGCTTCCCCGGCTCGAACGGGTGCCGCGTCATGGGGATCCCGTGACACGTGAGAGGGCCTGAGGGTGAGCGAGACACCACAGAACACCCTCCGGTACCGCTTCGACGGGCCGGGCCGGAAGAGGCCCCGGTCCTGATCCCGGGTCCCTCACCGGGCACCACCTGGCACAGGTTTTCATGGGCGTCCGTGGGCGTCCAGCCAGTCCATCGCGGGCATGGAATTGCAGGTCAGCGCCTTCTGGGCCGGGAGGGTCCGCGCAGTTCGTGACAGGTGTGTGATCGCTGGTGATACGGCGGAGCCCCGAACCATCACCACGGGGCTTCTTCACCGAGCAGGCCACGACAGGGTGCAGCGTCCGGCGAGGGCACTGACGCACCCGGACTCCCCGTTCCGGGGGCACCGTAGCAAGGACGCGGGGCCCGATCAGGCCGGCCGACCCACGGCACGCGCGTTCGCTCAGCTCGCGGAAATGCTTGGCCCCGCGAATGGTGAGTTCCTCGACCGGCCCAGTGCGCCTTCAGAGCGAGGCAGTGTGGGGGCGCGCAGGAGACGACGAGACCCCGCCGGAAGTCTGGCGGAGCCTCGTCGTAGCCGGCTCAGGACGTCGGGCAGCCCGGGGCTCGGGCATCGTTGCGCTCCGGATCTTTGGCTCCGGTGTCGCGGGCGAGGAAGTCGCGGGCGAGGAAGGGGATCCGCGCGCGACTGCCGGCCTCCCCCGTGGCTCCACCCCGTCTCCAGCCTCGGAACCCCTACCCACGGCGACGGGCGCCGGGCGGCGGGATCACCTGGCCGTAGGGGATCGCTAGGGGTTAGCCGGAGTCTCGCCTGCTCCATAGCGTGCAGCCCTGACCTGGGCAATCGCCCGACCGACGAGGAATGACAGGGTTGTATGGACAGCGTCAGCGTGCTGATCAGTGGGGCCGGGCCGACCGGGTTGACCCTCGGGCTCGAGCTGGCCCGCCGGGGCGTACCGGTGCGGATCATCGACAAGCAGGAGAGCTTCACGACCGCCTCGCGCGGCAAGGCCGGTATCCAGCCCCGCACCCTGGAGGTGTTCTACGACCTCGGGGCCATCGACGAGGTCCTGGCGTCCGGTGGCTGCCCTTCCTGCGCTACCGCCGTGACCGGCTGATCAACGAGACCATCCCGTACCTCGACAACGCGCCGACCCAGGGCGAGCCGTTCCGCCGGCTGCACTTCATGCCGCAGTCACGGGTCGAGGAAATCCTGCGGGAGCGGCTCGCCGAGTACGGGGTCGCGGTGGAGCTGGGCACCGAGCTGGTCGAGTTCGAGCAGACGGGCGCGGACCGGGTGACGGCCGCACTGGCGACCGCGCAGGGCACCGAGCAGGTGTCGGCCGCGTATCTCGTCGGCTGCGACGGCGGCCGCAGCCCGGTCCGCAAGCGACTTGGCATCTCCTTCGAGGGGTTCACCGAGGAGGAGAAGCAACTGATCGTCGGGGACGTGCAGGTCGACGGGCTGGCTCCCGACGCCTGGTACCAGTGGCTGGACCCCGACCTCGGTGTGGTCATGCTGTGCCCGCTCAGCGGCACGCGCTCCTGGCAGATCCAGGCCACGCCTCCCTCGGACGCGGACGGCCGGCCCATGGAGCCGTCGGTGGAGGCCCTTCAGCGGGCCGTCGACCGGGCCACCGGGATGCCGATCCGGGTCCATGACGCGACCTGGCTGTCGACCTCGCGGATCAACGTACGGATGGCCGACCGGCTGCGGGTGGGCCGGGTGTTCCTGGCCGGGGACGCCGCGCATGTCCACCCCGTGCTCGGTGCGCTGGGCGCCAACACCGGTGTCCAGGACGCCTACAACCTCGGCTGGAAGCTCGCGCTGGTTCTCGCCGGGGCGGCGCCGGAGCTGCTGGACACCTACCAGGAGGAGCGGCTGCCCGTGGCGCGCTGGACGCTGGACACCAGCGTCGCCGGCGCCAGGGCCGTGTTCGAGGAGATGACCGGCGGCATCGGCGGCGCCGAGGCCGGTCTGACCCAGGAGACCCTGCAGCTCGGTCTGGAGTACCGGGCCAGTTCGCTCAGCCGCGCGATGCTCGGCGAGACCGGTGGTGGCGTACAGGCGGGCGACCGTGCCCCGGACTCGGTGTGTCTGGACATGGCCGGCCAGCTCGTCCGGCTGTCCGACGTGTTCCGTGGCCCGCATTTCACGCTGCTCGGCTTCGGCGCCGGCTGCGGGACGGCCTTGCGCGAGGTGGCGGCCGCGGGCCCGGACGACCTCAGGACCTGTCTGCTCGGCGAACGGCCGGCGGCGTACGGACTCGGCGCCGACACGCTGGTCCTCGTCCGGCCGGACGGATACATCGGGCTCACCGCGCCGTCGGGGGACAGCGCGGCGGTGCTCGGTTACCTCGGTTCGCTGCTCGATGGCACGGTGTCCGCCGCCACCGCCTGATCAGGCCGCACGGAAAGGAGAGCGCAGATGGTCTACCGCCCCGACTACTTCCGGCCGCCGGACCTGGAGACGCAGTGGGACCTCATCGAGGAGTACCCGCTGGGCCTGATGGCGCTGTAGTTGAGGCTGGCCGGGATCTTGCGCATATGGAGGGACAGGGCGGTCTTGAGGAGGCCGACCATTCCGGCGGCACCCTCCAGGTGCCCCACGTTCGTCTTGGCCGAGCCGACCGTCAGCGGCAGTCGGCGGCCGGAGGCCGTGCCCAGGACGTCGCCCAGGGCGGATGCCTCGATGGGGTCGCCCAGGGCGGTGCCCGTGCCGTGCAGTTCGACGTACTGGACGTCCGCAGGGTCGATGCCGGCCCGCTCGTACGCCAGCCGCAGCACCTCGCTCTGCGCGGCCGCGCTCGGCACGGTGAGGCCGTCGGTCGCGCCGTCGTTGTTGAGCGCGCCGCCGCGGATCACGCAGTAGACGCGGTCGCCGTCGGCGAGCGCCCTTGCGAGGGGCTTGAGGAGTACGGCCCCGGGGGAGTCGGGGCCGCTGTTCTGCTCGAACCACCTGCCGTGATTGCGGACCAGCCGCGCGAAGGCCGCCTCGTCCAGCCCCTCCCACGGCCACGCCGTGGTGTTCAGGAGCACCTCGGAGGGCGGCTGCGGCAGCAGCCGGCCGGGCTCCGGCGGTACGTCCGCGTCGGCGGTGCGCAGCTGAGAGCGTTCTCCGGCTCTTCCGCGGCGGTTCGGGCGTCCCAGTTGCTGTCGGCGGGCGGCCGATGCGGCGGCAGTGACTTGATCGATCGGGGCCTGGGCAGGCGGTTGCCCGGGAGCGGTGCAGGAATCCTGCCCGAGCAGCCGACCCGCAGCACGACGGCACGCCCCGGTGCGAAATACTCTCCCGATGAGTCCACGCAATTCCCCGATCAGCCAGCCGATCACGATACGGAGGGCCGTCGCGCGGGATGCCAAGCGGCTCACGCGGCTCGTGCGTGGTTCAGGCGCCTACGAGGGTAAGTACGCAGCCGCAGTCGCGGGCTACCGGGTCGGTCCTGATTACCTCGAGGCCCACCGCGCCTTTGTGGCCGTCGGCGCCGACGAGCACGGAGGCCGGGTCCTCGGGTTCTACTCGCTCGTCCTCGCGCCACCGGAGCTCGACCTGCTGTTCGTCGCCGACGAAGCGCAAGGACGGGGTATCGGACGGCTGCTCGTGGCGCACATGCAGTCCGAGGCCCGTGCCGCCGGGCTCGGCCGTGTCAAGGTCGTGTCGCATGTTCCCGCCGAGGGCTTCTACCACCGCGCTGGTGCGGTGCGGATCGGGACCGCGCTCGCGAACCCGCCCGCCGTGCCGTGGGACCGTCCCGAATTCGAGTTTCGCGTTTCTTCGGGATGACGCGGTGTGCCGGTTGGCGAGGCACCGGCTCCGCTGCGTGGTGGCCGGCTTGCAGGAGCCGCGAGGTCACCGGCTCGGCCTTCGTACGCAGGGGCGATCGGTATCAGCGGCGCGAGGTTATGCCATGTGTTAGTCTTACGCGTTTGCGTGGTCGTCGCGGTGGGCGATTCTGCCCGTTCCGCTCGGCTTGTGCGTGGGCTGTTCAAACCTGCCGGGCCTTCCTCGGTACGTTCCCTTGCGGAAGGCTGTTCATGAAGCATCCCAATGACTCCGGCATCGCGCACGGCAGTCCCGCCCAGCCCGAGGCAACGACCCCGGCGCTGCTCCCGGCCGTCACCTTCGCCGGTCTGGGACTGCCGACGGAGGTGCTGCGGACACTTGGCGAACTCGGGGTGCGCGAACCCTTTCCGATCCAGGCCGCCACACTGCCCGATGCCCTGGAGGGGCGCGACATCCTGGGACGCGGGCGCACCGGATCAGGCAAGACGCTCGCCTTCGGCCTGCCGCTGCTCGCACGGACGGCCGGGCGGCGCGCGGAACCGAAGCAGCCCCTTGCTCTGATCCTGGTGCCTACCCGGGAGCTGGCCCAACAGGTCACCCAGGCGCTGGCGCCGTACGCCGAGGCACTGCGGCTGCGGATCACCACGGTCGTCGGCGGAACGTCGATCGGCCGGCAGGCCGCCGCGCTGCGCCAGGGAGCCGAGGTGGTCGTCGCCACCCCCGGACGCCTGCACGACCTGATCGAGCGCAACGCCTGCCGCCTGGGACGGGTGAGAATCAGCGTGCTGGACGAGGCCGACCAGATGTGCGACTTGGGATTCCTGCCGCAGGTTGCCGACGTGCTCGACCAGGTGCACCCCGACGGTCAGCGGATGCTCTTCTCGGCCACTCTCGATCGCGACGTCGATCAACTGGTCCGCCGCTACCTCCACGATCCCATCGTCCACTCGGTCGACCCGGCCGCGGGCACAGTCACGACGATGGAGCACCACGTTCTGGTCGTCCACGACCCTGACCGCTACGCCGTCACCACGGAAATCGCCGCCCGCGACGGCCGCGTACTGCTGTTCCTCGACACCAAGCACGCCGTCGACCAGCTCACCCGGCATCTGCGGGCCAGCGGGGTGCACGCCGGGGCCCTGCACAGCGGCAAGTCCCAGCCACAGCGCACACGGACCCTGGCGCAGTTCAAGAACAGCCAGATCACCGTTCTGGTGGCGACCAATGTCGCGGCCCGTGGCCTGCACGTCGACGACCTCGACCTCGTGGTCAACGTCGACCCGCCCACCGACGCCAAGGACTATGTGCACCGGGCGGGCCGCACCGCCCGCGCCGGTGAGTCCGGCAGCGTGGTCACGCTCGTGCTGGCGGGCCAGCGCCGCGAGACGAGCCGCATGATGGCCGGGGCCGGCATCGAGCCGACCGTCACCAAGGTGCGCTCGGGCGAGGCGGAGCTGAGCCGGATCACCGGCGCCAAGACTCCCTCCGGGATCCCGCTCGACGGCGAGCCCGCCGTCCCCCGACCCAAGAACACCAACGCTCCCTTCCGCGGCCTCGGCACCAGCAAGGGCACCTCCCGCGGCGCCGGCGGCAAGTCCCGAAAGGCCGGCGAGGCCCGCAAGCTCGCCGAGGCCCGCAGGGCCGCCCTCGTGCGTCGCAACGGCTGAGAGCCGTTGCCCTGGCAGCCTGGCCACGGGATCGACAACCCTCGGCCCGGCCCGAAGCCGTCAGGTGCGCCTCACCTACGAGGTCAACGACTTCGGCCGCGAGAGGGATACCCGCCGAAACGGAGCAGAACGATGTTGCCGGCGCCTCGCACTGCGCCCAGCATGACAAGCTGTGCTTGCCCACCCCCGAACCCAGGAGATCACCATGACCGCAGAGCCCGTATCTACGGAAGGTTCGGAGCCGGCTGTCCCCGAGACGTCCCCTCTGGAGCCGGACAGCGACGGCAACTACGACCTCAAGCGCAAGTTCCGCGAAGCCCTGGCGCGCAAGCGCGGTGCGCAGGCGGACGCCGCTGATATTGCCGCCAAGTCCGATGCGTCGAAGGTGCGTTCGGCGCACGGCCCGGCTGCGAGCCAGCGGTCGTTCAGGCGCAAGAGCGGCGGCTGAGTCGATGAGTCCCGCGATCTGACCGCTTCACCGGCATTCGCGCTATCCACTCGCGCGTCGCGTGCAGTGGCCCGCGACGTGCGCATGCCCGTGCACGCGTTGCGGGCGGGGCGTAGCCGGCGGACTCGCCTGGGGGAATGGCCCAGATGCGGTTGGTTCGGGTCGGTGGCGCCGCCGAACTGGAATTCCGGGATGAGAGCAGTGCCTTGTCCGAGGGTACGCGGCCGGTGTTGCGCGCCTTGCGTGCCCCTGTACCGCTGTGGAAAACGACTGCGGCTGTCGTCAGTTCCTCGCCGTCCGGGCCTGAGGCTCGTACGGCGGGCCACAGCACCGTCCCTTCCATGAAGGCATGGCTGAAGACCAGCTGCACCGCCTGCTTCGGAACGCGTTCCCGCTGGTGAAGGTCGTCGAGGGTCAGGTACTGATCCGTCAGCCGCCGTTTCCTCGTGCGCACGGCGTTGCCGCACCAGGATGCTGCTGCTTCCACCGAGCTGGTCGACGGTCTGGTCCTTGATGGTCTTCGATGTGGCCGCTCCCGTGCGTGCGCCGGAGACGGGCCGTGACGCTTGCCGGAGCCACCCTGATCTCCACGCCCGCCCGCACCATCTTTTGGGGGGAGCAGCCCTTGCACACCGACTGGACCCCACCATCGGCCCCTGAAACGAGCGCCCCTGACTGCCACAGGGCAAGGACCCCGGCGATCACCACGCTGGGGTCCTTCTCTGTCCAAGACGGTTCCACCAGTCCCGGGCCGCAGCCCAGCCAGCGCGCCGGTTGCCCATCGGCGGCCCGCCAGGCCCAGTGAGGCACACGCCTGCCGTGTCGCCGTCCGTGCCGTCCCGCGCGCCTGGCACGATGGTTCCCATGCAGCCGCTGCCGGCTCCCTACCCTGCCGACCTCATGCCCGACGCGACGGGCATGGCGGCCTTCGAAGCGGCGTACCGGCAGGCCAAGGAGCAGGACGCCGTCTTCGTTGCCATCGAGTCTCTGGGCGAGCACTGGACGGTGAAGGCCGACATGATCACCGTCCCGCAGCACGCCGTCGCCGACTCGGTGTACGACGCCATCCGCGCCGCGGTCATCCAGATGATCCGCGCCGACGAGATCCGCTCGGACTCCTCCGCGGGGCCGGTCTACTTCGTACTGCACGACGTGGCAGACGAGAGCCGGGCCCGCGAACTCGCAGCCGCCCTGCACGCCGCCCTGTACGGAAACCTGGCGCCGCTCGCCCGCGCGATGCCTACCGCATCCTGACCAGCCGCCTTCAGGACTCCAAGATCATCTCGTGGCGGCTCTTGAGCTCACCTTGACTGGACCCCGCCTCGACCCCTCCCTGTCCGGCCGCCGGCGTCCTCAGATCGTCCCCGGACACCGTTGTGGTGCCCCGGCCCTGTCGGGAGGAGGTAATGGATCACCCTGTCCCGCTCTCCGGGTACCGTCAGGGGCATGAGTCATCCGCACCCCGAACTGAAAGCCGCACCGCCCCTTCCCGAAGGAGGGCTGCGGGTCATCGCCCTGGGCGGCCTGGGTGAGATCGGCCGCAACATGACTGTCTTCGAGCACGCGGGCAAGCTGCTCATCGTCGACTGCGGCGTACTGTTCCCCGAGGAGACCCAGCCCGGCGTGGACGTGATCCTGCCGGACTTCACCTCGATCCGGGACCGGCTGGACGACATCGTGGCCGTGGTCCTCACCCACGGCCACGAGGACCACATCGGCGGCGTGCCGTACCTGCTGCGCGAACGGTCCGACATTCCCGTCGTCGGCTCCAAGCTGACGCTGGCGTTCCTGGAGGCCAAGCTCAAGGAACACGGCATCCGGCCGCGCACGGTGCGGGTACGGGAGGGCGACCGGCGTGGCTTCGGGCCCTTCGACTGCGAGTTCGTAGCGGTCAACCACTCCATCCCCGACAGCCTTGCGGTCGCGATCCGCACCCGGGCGGGGATGGTGCTGCACACCGGCGACTTCAAGATGGACCAGTTCCCTCTCGACGACCGCATCACCGATCTGCGCGCCTTCGCCCGCCTCGGCGAGGAGGGCGTGGACCTGTTCCTCACCGACTCCACCAACGCCGAAGTACCCGGCTTCACCACCTCCGAACGAGAGCTGAACCCGGCGATCGAGCAGGTGATGCGCACCGCGCCGCGCCGGGTCATCGTCTCCAGCTTCGCCAGCCACGTGCACCGCATCCAGTAGGTCCTGGACGCCGCCCACCAACACGGCCGCAAGGTCGCCTTCGTCGGCCGTTCGATGGTCCGCAACATGGGCATCGCCCGTGATCTGGGCTATCTGAAGGTCCCCTCCGGTCTGGTCGTGAGCACGAAGGAGCTGGAGAAACTCCCGGACCACAAGATCACTCTGGTGTGCACCGGCTCCCAGGGCGAACCGATGGCCGCGCTGTCACGAATGGCCAACCGCGACCACGTGATCCGCATCGGCAAGGGCGACACCGTCCTGCTCGCCAGCTCACTCATCCCCGGTAACGAGAACGCCATCTACCGGGTGATCAACGGACTCACCCGGTGGGGCGCCCACGTGGTCCACAAGGGCAACGCCAAGGTGCACGTCTCCGGGCACGCCAGCGCCGGCGAACTCGTCTACTGCTACAACATCGTCAAGCCCCGCAACGTCATGCCCGTGCACGGCGAATGGCGCCACCTGCGGGCCAACGCCGACCTCGCCATCCGTACCGGTGTCGACCCCGACCGGGTCGTCATCGCCGAGGACGGCGTCGTCGTCGATCTGGTCGACGGACGCGCATCCATCACCGGCAAGGTCCCCGCCGGCAACGTCTACGTGGACGGCATGGAAGTCGGCGGCGCCACCGAAGCGTCCCTCAAGGACCGCCTCACCCTCGCCGCCGAAGGCGTGGTCACGGTGGTGGCGATCGTCGACGCGGACACCGGCGCCCTCGCCGAGGCCCCCGACTTCCTGGCCCGGGGCTTCGTCCACGACGACGCCACCTTCGAGCCGGTCATCCCCGTCATCGAGAAGACCCTGGCCGCCGCGGCCGAGGAAGGCGTCGGGGACGCGCGCCAACTCGAACAGCTCCTCGCCCGCGCCGTGGCCAACTGGGCGTTCCGCACCCACCGCCGCAAGCCCCTCATCATCCCCGTCATCATCGACGCCTGAGCCACACTCGGGCAGGCGTCCGGGGGCGGACGCCGATGTGCACGAGGTGAAACCCGGCGACGAGTCGGTCCTGATGTCCAGCCTCATCACCGGCCCACCGGCCCACCGGCCCACCGGCCCACCGGCCCACCGGCCCACCGGGTCGGCCCGGGCGGCCCGGTGGCGAGCGCTGCGCCGGGCATCCCGCAGCACCTCCAGCAGCTGACCTGCCGCCCGAGCAGCAACATGACGGCCACGGGCATCAGAAACGCGGACAGCCCGGTAACAATCAGGCGGCGACGAGCTCCTGCTCGCGGTCCGGCGTTTTGACCTTGGGCTTCTTGTTCGGCAGCGAGAGCCGGAAGACCTTGCGCCACGCGGAGAACACCTGCTTGGGCAGCGGTCCGGTGACGTACTCCAGCTCGTACTTTTCGAACAGCGCGCGCACCTTCACCGCGACCTCGGCGTACCGGTTGCTCGGCAGGTCCGGGAACAGGTGGTGCTCGATCTGGTGCGAGAGGTTGCCGGTCATGAAGTGCATGGCCCTGCTGCCGCTGATGTTCGCCGAGCCCATCATCTGGCGCAGGTACCACTGGCCGCGCGTCTCGTCCTTGACCGACCGGCGCTCGAAGACCTGCACGCCCTCGGGGAAGTGCCCGCACATGATCACGGAGTGGGACCAGATGTTGCGGACCAGGTTCGCGGTGAACGTGGCGGCGAGCGTGGTGAGGAACGACGGGCCCGACAGCAGCGGGTGGATCACATAGTCCTTGAGCACCTGCTTGCGGATCTTGCGGCCCACGGCCTTGGCCCGCGCGCGGAACTCCGGGTTCTTGCGGCGGCGCCTGTGCAGGTTCTTGCCGAGCTCCAGGTCGTACGCTGCGATGCCGTACTCGAAGAAGCAGGCGTTGATGAAGTTCCACAGCGGCTGGCCGAGGTGGAACGGGTGCCACTTCTGGTCCTCGTCGACGCGCATGATGCCGTAGCCGAGGTCGTTGTCCTTGCCGATCACGTTGGTGTACGTGTGGTGCAGCTCGTTGTGCGAGTGCTTCCACTGGTCGGCCGGCGAGACGTGATCCCACTCCCAGGTGGTGGAGTGGATCTTCGGGTCCCGCATCCAGTCCCACTGGCCGTGCAGGACGTTGTGGCCGATCTCCATGTTGTCCATGATCTTCGCCACGGACAGACCGGCGGTGCCGAGCAGCCACGCCGGCGGGAAGAACGA
The DNA here is from genome assembly GCF_044335305.1 of Streptomyces sp. NPDC020490. Classification (NCBI taxonomy): domain Bacteria; kingdom Bacillati; phylum Actinomycetota; class Actinomycetes; order Kitasatosporales; family Streptomycetaceae; genus Streptomyces; species Streptomyces sp. NPDC020490. Next base: position 194,963 of record NZ_JBIRUY010000011.1, read on the forward strand.
GAACAGCAGTACGCCCCTGCTGACCAGCTCCAGCTTGCGCTGCGCCGAGATGACCTTACGGATGTACGCGGCGTCCTTCTCGCCGCGTCCGGCGATCACTTCGTCGCGGATCGCGTCCAGCTCGCGGCCGAGCTCCTCGATCTGCTCCGCCGTCAGGTGGGCGGTGGGGTCGATGGCGGTCAAGGCTCTCCTACCGTTCGATGTCGCAAGGGCCCGCCGCGGCGGACACACAGGTCTGGATGAGGACGCCCGGCTCGGCCTCGGTGATCTCGCCGGTGCGCAGGTCGCGGACGGCGCCCGCCCTGAGCGGCGTGACGCAGCCGAAGCAGATGCCCATACGGCACCCGGACGGCATGAGCACGCCGGCCTCCTCGCCGACGTCCAGCAACGGCGTGGCGCCGTCCGAGTCGACGGTCTTGCCGGTGGCGCTGAACGTGACCTCGCCGCCGTCGCCGGCGACGACGATGCTGGGGCGGAAGCGTTCGGTGTGCAGGCGCACTTGGACGCCGTGCCCGCTCCAGTGCTCTTCGGCGGCGTCGAGCAGGCCCGCGGGCCCGCAGGCCCAGGTGTCGCGCTCGGCCCAGTCGGGCACGAGTTCGTCGAGACGGGCGATGTCGAGCATGCCGTCCGTGTCGGTGTGCACCTCGGTGAGCCGCAGCTTCTCGTCCGCGACCAGATCGTGCAGTTCGTTTCGGAAGATCACGTCCTGCGCCCGTGGCGCGCAGTGGACCATGGCGACGTCGTCGAACTCGGTGTCGCGCAGCATGCCCATCACGGGCGTGATGCCGCTGCCGGCCGTCAGGTAGAGCACCTTGGCGGGCTTGACCTCCGGCAGCACGAAGTCACCGGTCGGCTGGTCGAGCTGGATCAGCGTGCCCGGCTTCGCCCTGCGGACCAGGTGGTTGCTGACCTTGCCGTCCGGGATCGCCTTCACGGTGATCGTGACGCGGCCGTCCTGGCGGTTTGTCGGCGAGGTGATGGAGTAGGCACGCCACAGGCGCACCCCGTCGACGTCGACCCCGATCCGCACGTACTGACCGGCTGTGTGGCCGCGCCAGCCCCGTCCCGGCCTGATCACGACAGTCGCGGCGTCATCCGTCTCGGGGTGCACGGCCTCGATGCGCCCACGCAGGTCGGCGCCCGCACGCAGTGGGCTGACCAGGTCGAGGTAGTCCGACGGCAGCAGCGGCGTCGTGACCATCTCCAGCAGTTTCCACGCCCTGCTGCGGAGGGCTGCACTCGTCATGACTCCAGCTTGCTGCGTCTCAGGGCGTAAAGTCCTGACCGTAGGACGTGAATCTGGTGGGTGGAATTGTTCGCAGGGAATAAAAACGTGAGTCGTGTAACCCAGAGGGCCAGCGAACTGGCCCTGGATGAGACGACGGTCACCGCACTTCGGGCCGCGCTGAAGACCACCGCCGACGAGGTCGTCCAGGCGATCATCGACGAGGTCCCTCCCTACGCCAACGCCCTTTCGGGCCGCATGGGCGGCACCATCCGCCGAGCCGTCCGCACCGCCCTGGGGCACTACCTGGACCTCGCGAGCGGGAACGCCACGGGCGGCGACGGCGGTGACGCGGCCTACGAGCTGGGCCGCGGCGAGGTGCGCGACGGCCGTTCGATGGACGCCCTGCTCAGCGCCTACCGCGTCGGCGCCCGCGTGGCCTGGCGATGCCTGGCAGCGGGCGCCGTGTCCGCAGGTCTGCCCGCCGCCGAGGTCGCCAAGTTCGCCGAGCTGACCTTCGCCTACATCGACGAGCTCTCCGCCGCGAGCGCCGCGGGCCACGCCGACGAACTGGCCGCCCGGGGCAGGGCCCACGAGCGCCACCTGGAACACCTGGCCCGCGACCTCCTCGCCGGCGTGAGCCCGGACGTGCTGCTGGCCTCTGCTCAACGGGCCGGATGGCAGCCTCCGCATTCGCTGACGGCGGTCCTGCTGCCCGCCGCCCAGGCCCGGCCTGCCTACCGCGCGCTCGACCCGAGCACCCTCGTCCTCGACGATCTGCCGGACGCCACCGGTGTGCTGCTCGTCCCCGATGCCGACCGATCACATCTCTTGCGGCAGCTGACCGACCGCACCGCCGTGGTCGGCCCGGCCCGGCCATGGACTCGTGCGTCGGCCTCGTACGCACGAGCCGTACGCGCGCGCTCCCTCTCCTCTGATATCCGCGACACTGAGGACCACCTGCCCGAGCTGGTGCTGAGCGCCGACGTGGGCGCGTTCGCAGACCTGCGTGTCCGAGCCCTCGCACCGTTGCGGAGCTTGCCTGTCGCGACCGCACGGCGGCTGGAGGAGACGTTGCGGGCGTGGCTGCTGCACCAGGGCAGGCGGGACGAGGTGGCGGCGGCGTTGTTCGTCCATCCCCAGACAGTCCGGTACCGGATGTCGCAGCTGCGGGAGCTGTTTCCGGATCTCGCATCGCCACACCGGGTCCTTGAACTGACGCTGGCGGTCGGTCTTCGGGCCAGTTGACGCGTACTTCGACCGTCCACGAACTCCCGGCGGATCCCGGCATCGTGCTCGGTGTCTACCTGGACGTCCTTGCAGCCGGGACGGTTCGGGTGAGCGACGCGATCAAGGTGCAGCAGGTCGGCTGACAGGGTGCGTTCCACCACGAGTCGCCCACCTGCCGATCCGCCAGGCCCGCGTCTCGCACGACCAGCCACACCCGGTCGCGGCTGAGCGGGAGTTGGCCGAGGAGGACGCCGGTCGCGTCGAGCAGGGCGTTGGCGAAGGCTGGAGCGACCGGGTTGAAAGGGCGGACTGTCGGCCGCGACGCCCGTTTGGCTCCCTGGGCACCCAGATGCATGGCGATGGGCCAGGAAATGGGATCTGGCCTCGGGTTTTCCGAAGATCGCTCAGGTCGACATCCTTCCGATGACCCACCAGGTCGGTGTGCCGCGGTTGAACTGGTCGCGAAGAGCTCCTGAACTGCGGTTGTGGGCGCACAATGTGCGGTGCGGGCGTTCAGCAGGTGGGACCGTAAGGGCTCCAGTGCCCGAGGAAGGGTTTCAGGTCGTCGGCTTGTGGCTTGGGAATGTCGGGCAGCCGGGGCGGTGTGTTCAATGCGTCGAGGCGCTCAACGGTGGCCGCTGCCCGGCTGATCCATTCCTCGGCGTCGGTTCTGGCCTGGCCCGGAGGCATGTCCTCGACCCGCGTGCGTACGGTGCTCACGTATTGGGTCAGTCGGGTGGCGTGGCGCCATGCCGCTTCCTGAGCTTCTAGGTGCCTGACGCGGTACGCCTCCGCGTACCGGATGCGGGCTTGTTCCATGGCGGCTTCCCAGCGGATGCGCTTCTGACGTGCCGCTTCGGCCTCGTCCTGGCGTCTGCGTTCGGCGGCTTCGCCGCGAAGTGTGACCTCCTGTGCGATCTCGGCGAGCTGCTCTTCGAGGGGCGGCCGGGAGCGTCGGCCCATTCGCTCGCCCGGTGTGGCCGGCCGCCGCTGAGGATCCCCGAGCGGCTGAACACCGAGGCATCCTTTGCTGCGCTTTGCGGAGTCAGCCCCGTCGAGTATTCGTCGGGCCGTCGGAGCACGCGCCGGCTCAACTACGGCGGCGACCGTCAGGCGAACGCCGCCCTGCATCGCATCGTGTTCACCCGGCTGCGCCACGACCCCCGCACCCAGGCGTACTACGAACGCCGCACCCAGGAGGGCAAGGCCCGACACGAGATCATCCGATGCCTCAAGCAGTATGCCGCCCGAGAGGTCTTCGGCCTGGTCAGGACGGCATCTACCGATCCCGCGTTATAGGGGCGTCCGTGAGACGTGAGAGGGTCTGGGGCGTGAGTGAGACGCCACCGAACACCCTGCAATACCGCTTTGACGGGCCAGAAGACGCTCCGGTCCTGATCCTGGGCCCCTCACTGGGCACCACCTGGCACATGTGGGACCGGCAGGTTCCGGAGCTGGCGAAGCAGTGGCGCGTCCTCCGGTTCGACCTGCCGGGGCACGGCGGCTCTCCCGCCCACCCGGCGGGCTCGGTGCCCGAGCTGGCGGCCCGGCTGCTCGCCGTGCTCGACGGGCTCGGCGTGCGGCGCTTCGGCTACGCGGGATGCGCGTTCGGCGGGGCGATCGGCATCGAACTGGCCCTGCGCCGGCCGGAGCGGCTCGCCTCGCTGGCGCTGGTCGCCGCCTCGCCCCGCTTCGGCACGGCCGACGAGTTCCGCCAGCGCGGCGTGATCGTCCGCACCAACGGCCTCGACCCCATCGCCCGCACGTCCCCCGGCCGCTGGTTCACCGCGGAATTCGCGACCGCCCAGCCGGCCATCACCGAGTGGGCGGTGCAGATGGTGCGCACCACCGACCCCGGCTGCTACATCGCCGCCTGCGAGGCGCTCGCCGCGTTCGACGCGCGGGACGAACTCGGCCGCATCGGCGTGCCGACCGTGGTCCTCGTCGGCTCCGACGACCAGGTCACCGGCCCCGCCGAGGCCCGCACGCTGGTCGCCGGCATACCGGACGCCCGGCTCGCCGTGGTGCCGGGCGCCTCCCACCTGGTACCGGTGGAGCAGCCCGGCGCCGTCACCGACCTGCTGGTACGGCACTTCTCCACTGCCTGGCAGGCCGGCCCGGCCGAGCCCCCCACCGGCGGGACGGCCCTTCCCGTGGCCCCCGCTACGCCGGTCCCGGCCGCCCCCGCGCGGTCCGCGCCGATCGCCGAGATCGCCCCGGCCGCCGCGGCGCCCGCGCACCCGGCGGAACGGCCCGACCCCTACGACGCCGGGATCAAGCTGCGCCGCGAGGTGCTCGGCGACGCGCACGTCGACCGGGCGCTGGCCCAGGCCGATGAGTTCTCGGGAGACTTCCAGGACTTCGTCACCCGCTACGCGTGGGGCGAGATCTGGGACCGGCCCGGCCTCGACCGCCGCACCCGCAGCTGCATCACCCTCACCGCGCTGGTGGCGGGCGGCCACCTGGAGGACCTCGCCGCCCACACCCGCGCCGCGCTGCGCAACGGTCTGACCCCGGCCGAGATCAAGGAGGTCCTCCTGCAGGCGGCCGTCTACTGCGGCGTGCCCGCGGCCGGGCGCGCCTTCGAGGTGGCGCGGCAGGTCGTCCGGGAGGAGACCACTCCCGAGCAGTGACCGCGGGCCGGGCGGTGGTCGCGGGCTGGGCGGTGGCTGCGCGCCGAACAGCGGTCGCGGGCCGAACAGCGGTCGCGGGCCGGGCGGTGGTCGCGGGCCGGGCGGTGGTCGCGGCCCGGGTGGCCGGAGCGCCAGGCTGGGCCGCCCCGGCCGCCGGGCGACGGGGCAGGATGGACGGATGAAGTTCACGAAGATGTCCCACTCCTGCGTGCGCCTGGAGAAGGACGGGCGCACGCTCGTCCTCGACCCCGGAGGGTTCAGCGAGGAGGACGCCGCCGTCGGCGCGGACGCCATCCTCGTCACGCACGAGCACCCCGACCACTTCGACGAGGGCCGGCTGCGGACCGCCATGGAGGCCAACCCGGCCGCCGAGATCTGGACGCTGAAGTCGGTCGCGGACCAGATCTCGGCCGCCTTCCCGGGCCGGGTGCACACCGTCGGCCACGGCGACACCTTCGACGCCGCCGGCTTCGACGTCCAGGTCCACGGGGAACTGCACGCGGTGATCCACCCGGACATCCCGCGCATCACCAACGTCGGCTACCTGATCGACGGCGGGCAGGTCTTCCACCCGGGCGACGCGCTCACCGTCCCGGACCGGCCGGTGGAGACGCTGATGCTCCCCGTGATGGCCCCCTGGAACAAGATCTCCGAGGTCATCGACTACGTCCGCGAGGTCGGGCCGCGGCGCGCCTACGACGTCCACGACGCCCTGCTCACCGACCTCGCCCGCCCCATCTACGACCGCCAGATCGGGGCGCTCGGCGGTGCCGAGCACCTGCGGATGGCCCCCGGCGACTCGGCCGACGTCTAGCCGGATCCCGGGACCGGTGCCGCGGGCGGGCGGGGCGGACGGGTTGTCGTACCCGCCCGGTAGGTTGTGAGGCATGCGCATCGCGACCTGGAACGTGAACTCGATCACCGCCCGCCTGCCGAGGCTGCTGGCCTGGCTGGAGAGCAGCGGCACGGACGTCCTGTGCCTCCAGGAGGCCAAGCTGGCCGAGGAGCAGTTCCCGCTCGACCAGCTGCGCGAGCTGGGCTACGAGGCGGCAGTGCACGCCACCGGCCGGTGGAACGGCGTGGCGGTGCTCTCCCGCGTCGGCCTCGCGGACGTGGTCAAGGGCCTCCCCGGCGACCCCGGTTACGACGGGGAGCGGGAGGCCCGCGCCGTCTCGGCGACCTGCGGGCCGGTCCGCGTCTGGTCGGTGTACGTGCCCAACGGACGCGAGGTCGGCCACCCCCACTACGCCTACAAGCTCCGGTGGTTCGAGGCGCTGAAGGCGGCGGTCGCCGGCGACGCGGGCGGCAGCAGGCCCTTCGCGGTGCTCGGCGACTACAACGTGGCGCCCACCGACGACGACGTCTACGACGTCTCCGCCTTCGAGGGCTCCACCCACGTCACCCCCGCCGAGCGGGCCGCCCTGAGCGCCCTGCGCGAGGTGGGCCTGTCCGACGTGGTGCCGCGGCCCCTGAAGTACGACCACCCGTTCACCTACTGGGACTACCGCCAGCTCTGCTTCCCCAAGAACCGCGGCATGCGCATCGACCTGGTCTACGGCAACGAGCCGTTCGCCAAGGCGGTCACCGACGCCTACGTGGACCGTGAGGAGCGCAAGGGCAAGGGGGCGTCCGACCACGCGCCGGTGGTGGTGGACCTCGACGTGTAGCCGGCCGCACCGGCCCCCGGCGGCGCCCTCAGGCGGCCGGCACGGGCTGTTCGGCGACGACGGGGTGGTCGCGTTCGACGGGGCCGAGGTCGCCGGCGCCGCCCGGGGAGCCGAGCTCGGCGAAGAACTCCGTGTCCGCGGTGCGGAAGGCCGACCACTCCTGCGGGACGTCGTCCTCGAAGAAGATGGCCTCCATCGGGCAGACCGGCTCGCAGGCCCCGCAGTCGACGCATTCCTCGGGGTTGATGTACATCTTGCGCGGCCCCTCGTAGATGCAGTCCACGGGGCACTCGTCGACGCAGGCCTTGTCCTTGATGTCGACGCAGGGCTGGGCGATCACGTACGTCATGAGGAACTCCCCACGGTCCAGGTGTCGTTGCCGGCGAGAAGGGCGGCCAGGTCGCCCTTGCCGTTCTGCTCGATCGCGGTGTCGAGCTGGTCGGCCATCTGCGTGTCGTACACCGGCCGCCGCACGGACCGGAACACGCCGATCGGGGTGTGGTGCAGGGTCTCTGGGTCGGCCAGGCGGGACAGGGCGAACGCGGTGGTCGGGGAGGCCGACTGGGCGTCGTGCACCAGGATCTCGCTCTCGTTGTCGGGGGTGACGGGGACGACCTTCAGGTCGCCGGTGGTCCGGTCGCGGACCACGCCCTTGCCGCGGTCGGCGCCGAAGCGGATCGGCTTGCCGTGTTCCAGCCGGATCACCGTCTCCTGGGCCTGCTGCTTGTCCTTGAGGGCGTCGTAGGCGCCGTCGTTGAAGATGTTGCAGTTCTGGTAGATCTCGATCAGGGCGGTGCCGGGGTGGGCGGCGGCCTGGCGCAGCACGTCGGTGAGGTGCTTGCGGTCGGAGTCGATGGTGCGGGCGACGAAGGAGGCCTCGGCGCCGAGGGCCAGGGAGACCGGGTTGAAGGGGGCGTCCAGTGATCCCATCGGCGTGGATTTGGTGATCTTGCCGGTCTCGGAGGTGGGGCTGTACTGGCCCTTGGTGAGGCCGTAGATGCGGTTGTTGAAGAGGAGGATCTTGAGGTTGACGTTGCGGCGCAGGGCGTGGATGAGGTGGTTGCCGCCGATGGAGAGGGCGTCGCCGTCGCCGGTGACGACCCAGACGGACAGGTCGCGGCGGGAGGTGGCCAGGCCGGTGGCGATGGCGGGGGCGCGGCCGTGGATGGAGTGCATGCCGTAGGTGTTCATGTAGTACGGGAAGCGCGAGGAGCAGCCGATGCCGGAGACGAAGACGATGTTCTCTTTGGCCAGGCCCAGTTCCGGCATGAAGCCCTGGACCGCGGCGAGGATCGCGTAGTCACCGCAGCCGGGGCACCAGCGCACCTCCTGATCGGACTTGAAGTCCTTCGCCGCGAGGGCGACTTCGCTCCTCGGGACCAGGGACAGCGCTTCAGTGGGCATGGAGGGCCTCCTTGAGGGCCGTGGCGAGCTGCTCCGCCTTGAACGGCATGCCGTTGACCTGGGTGTGCGACTCCACGTCGACCGCGTATCCGGCCCGCAGGAGCCGGGCGAGCTGTCCGAGGTTCATCTCGGGGACCAGGACGCGCTCGTAGGAACGCAGCACCGTGCCGAGGTTCTTCGGGAAGGGGTTGAGGTGGCGCAGGTGGGCCTGGGCGACGGGTTCGCCGGCGGCGCGCAGGCGCCGGACCGCGGCGGTGATGGGGCCGTAGGTGGAGCCCCAGCCCAGGACGAGGGTGGCCGCGCCGTGCGGGTCGTCGACCTGCAGGTCCGGCACGCCGATGCCGTCGATCTTGGCCTGGCGGGTGCGGACCATGAAGTCGTGGTTGGCGGGGTCGTAGGAGATGTTGCCGGTGCCGTCCTGCTTCTCGATCCCGCCGATACGGTGCTCAAGACCCGGCGTGCCCGGGATCGCCCAGGGGCGGGCGAGGGTGTGCGGGTCGCGCTTGTAGGGCCGGAACACCTCGGTGCCGTCCGCCAGGGTGTGGTTGGGGCCCTGCGCGAACTGCACCCGCAGATCGGGCAGTTCGTCGGTGTCCGGGATGCGCCAGGGCTCGGAGCCGTTGGCCAGGTAGCCGTCGGACAGCAGGAAGACCGGTGTGCGGTAGGTGAGGGCGATGCGGGCGGCCTCCACGGCCGCGTCGAAGCAGTCGGCGGCGGTGCGCGGGGCGACGACCGGGACGGGGGCCTCGCCGTTGCGCCCGTACATGGCCAGCAGCAGGTCCGCCTGCTCGGTCTTGGTGGGCAGGCCGGTGGACGGACCGCCGCGCTGGATGTCGACGATCAGCAGCGGCAGTTCCAGCGAGACGGCGAGGCCGATCGTCTCCTGCTTGATGGTGACGCCGGGGCCGGAGGTCGTGGTCACGGCGAGGGAGCCGCCGAACGCGGCGCCGAGGGCGGCGCCCACCGCGGCGATCTCGTCCTCGGCCTGGAAGGTGCGCACGCCGAAGTTCTTGTGGCGGGACAGTTCGTGCAGGATGTCCGAGGCCGGCGTGATCGGGTAGGAGCCGAGGAAGAGGGGCAGGTCGGCCTGGCGGGAGGCGGCGATCAGGCCGTA